>JAIXOS010000375.1 GCA_027486695.1 Chitinophagaceae bacterium
CACACCTTTTGCTGATACAGTTAATGGAATAAGTACTACAGATTCATTTGTAGATTGGAATATAACAAATATGGTAAATGCAGAAGCCCTTAATAATGAAGCAAAAGTATCTTTTAAACTCGTAAACTTGGTTGCTAATGCACAAGGCGATGCTAACTTTCATTCTAAAGAAGCTACCACAAATAACAGACCTATTTTAACAGTAGAGTACAAAACAGAATTTGCTAATGACTCTGCCGGAACAAATGCCAATTTACCTACGGCGCAGGTAGTAGGTAACGTAACACAAGCAACTATTGTACGTGCCAACAAAATTTATCCAAATCCAATTGGTAGCGAAATGAATGTGGTGTTGAATGGAGGCGATAGAGAGGTAATTGTGTATAATGTTTTTGGAAAGCCAATTTATTCAAATAAAATGAATGGACAAAAATCCTTAACTATTAAAACAGCTCCGTGGTCAACGGGTTTATATCTTGTAACAATTTTAAACCAAAACGGCACGAGAACAAATACTCGAGTAGTAAAATAAGAGATTCCAATTGGCAAAGTGCTGTACTTCCCAACCTTCGCACATAAGATTGGGGAGTACAGCATCTTTGATAATAGAGTAGTAGTAACAAAACCAACAATGACGGTAAACTGCCATTGTTAAAGGCGCTAAAGCATATACATATTTGCCTTAAAGGGGGTGCACTTCATTTATTTTCTTTTTTTTAAAAAAAATTGCCTTTTGCGTACTCATACATTTTTCTTTTGGGGTCTTTATTAATGTGGAAGAAAATAGATTCAACATATTACTAAATAAGTACGTAGCTAGGCAACTAGATGCAGAAGGTATGAACGAGTTTTTTGAATTGATTAATACCGGCAAGTATGATCATTTAATTAGCGATTTTATACTCGATGAATTACAGGCAAAGCGAAATTCCGAAGTACATATTCCTGTTCATGTATCTGATGAAATTATCCGAAAAATTGCACAATCAGATAATTTCTCCAAGTCATCCATACAGGTGTCATTTAAGAAAAAAAGGTTGAAGTTTTACTTAGCAGCGGCTTCTTTTTTAGCTGTAATTATCAGTACCTATTTCTTATTTCAATATAAAAACTACAAACCCGATTTCGCGTCCATCATACCAACATCCGATATTGTTTTTAAGCAAAACACTACCCAATCTCCAATAGTTTATTACCTGCCTGATAGTAGCTTAATAACGCTACATACAGGTACTTCTATTCATTATGCTTACAATCATTCCAGTAATAAGCGCGAAGTATTTTTAGAAGGTATTGCTGATTTTGATGTAAAGAAAAACAAAACCATGCCGTTTTACGTGTATTGCGGTACCATAGTAACCAAAGTGTTGGGTACTAAATTTACCGTTGACGGACAAAATAAAACCAATATTAATGTTGCAGTAAAATCCGGAAAAGTTCAGGTATACGAAAACGAAAAACTACTTGTTGGTACCAACCAAAAATTACTGCCCGTTTTATTGTTTCCAAATCAGAAAGTTGTTTACCAAGAACCTATCAAGCAACTCAATGTAACATTGGTAGATACACCTAGCCTCATTGTACAAAACAACAATTATATCAGTGAAAGCCATGTGCCCGTTGCCTTTGTTTATGAAAAAACAAAGCTAGCCGATATTGTAAAACAATTGGAACTACACTATGCTATAGACATTGTTTTAGAAAATGAAGGATTAAACAATTGCGTATTTACAGGCGATGTTACATCGCACGATTTATATACAAAACTGAAAATTATTTGCCTAACTATAAACGGAGGATTTCAAATAAACGGCACTAAAATATTGATTACCGGTGAAGGTTGTAGATAACCATCGGCCTCAATGTGATCATTAATATATTTTTTACAAACAAATAATATATTAAATAAAAAATAACGAATTGTAACGGTATATAAGCTTGCTATGAAAAAAACAACTATTGTCCACTATTATGTTCTAGTGTCAATTTTAGGTACTTTTTTAATGTATAATGCAAAAGGACAATCTGTTGTCAATAAAACTTTTTCTATCAACTTAGATAAAGTTAAAATTGAGAAGGCTCTAAAAGAAATTAGTACAAAAACAAACGTAAAGTTTAATTACAGTAGTGGTACCGAAAACTTCAATGCCATTATCAGCTACAATGCAACTAATAAACGAATCATTGACTTTATTTACGAAGTATTGATACCTAACGGAATAAATTACCAAGAGGTGAAAGGTAGTATTGTTCTTTTTATAACAAAAAAAAACGCCTCAAATACAATAAAACAACCAGACAATCCAAAATTGAGGGTTATTACCGGTTATGTAAAAGATAGTATTGGCCTTCCTTTAGAAGGGGTTACGGTAAAGCTGAAAGGCACCAATATTTCACAAATAACCGATAAATACGGCCATTATTCAATCAATGCAACCAATTCAGATCAAGTATTGGTTTTTTCGTATGTAGGTTGTATTGATGTTGAAAAGAAAATAAATACGGATAATTTCATAGATATACGAATGGCGCAGCTTGCCAATAAGCTAGATGAAGTTATAGTGATAGGGTATGGAACAGTAAAGAAATCAGATCTTACAGGATCGGTAGTTAAATTAAAAACAGATGATATAGGCAATACACCTATCAGTTCATTCGATCAGTTTATTCAAGGCAGGGCGGCAGGGGTACAAATAACACAGAATACCGGCGCACCGGGCGCAGGAGCAACTTTTTTAATCAGGGGGGCTTCTTCCGTTAGTGGTTCCAATCAGCCACTCATAGTAA
>JAIXOS010000449.1 GCA_027486695.1 Chitinophagaceae bacterium
AATGGCTTCTACTGTTCTATTAACGGCAATTTGTTGGTAATATCTAGGTTTGCGATTAGTACCGTCAAAATAATATGGTTGTGAAGCTATTTTTTCAGCCTCGGGTGTATTAATGCCTTTGTACTTTTTGTATTTATCCCAAAGTTGCTCTGGTGTAGGAAATGCATCCAATGCTATTTCGGTTTCAATATTGCCATCGCTAGCTGTTCTATCGTGAAATAAAAAGCCATCACCATTGCTACTAAATACACATGGTATATCTAGTATTCTAGCATAGTCTAACCCTTGTTGTATACCCGCTCTTACAGAATGATTATTGTCTTTAGCTTCAATAATTGCAATAGGTATATTGGGTTTGTAGTACAGAATGTAATCAGCTCGTTTTCTTGCACCTCTAGCAGTTATTTTACCCCGAACATATATTTTGCCATCAGTAAAGGAAACTTCCTCAAGTATTTGCAATTGCTTATCCCAACCTGCACTTTCAAGAGCAGGCGTAATAAACTTAGTGCAGATGTCTCGTTCAGATAGTGACTTTTTATCCATAAACTCCCTCTAACAAATAAATGTTTGTTAATGACAATATTACGAAAAGATTGTACTATTTACTACTTGAAAAGAAAGTTCTATAATATTTAGAATTTTGAATGATATAGCTGAAGTAAAAAAAGAGTAATTAAATATATTAAATCCCTAAACAATGAAATACTACAAAATTAACAAGAACCAATTCATTTGAATTTTCCACTATAGCTGGTGCACGACAAAAACAATATCCATAAAAATCTATTGAGCATCGTATAAATGAAAGCATAATTTTAAGATAGTGGCTAGGAATAACATCGAAATAATATTTACGAAGTAATCGTTTTCAAATGTGCGATTTCAGATAAAAACGGCTAATAAAAAGCGAATTAATTCATATGGATGTTTAACTAAGTTAAGCCTACCTACTGTAATTGCAAATAATATAGCAGTTTTATGCAGCTTTTGAAAGAATCAACCCCCTGTATTCAACTGCAACTTGCCACTCTATTCTCAATAAACTTTCCTTTCCATCAATATTTCCTCTACAGAGATATACTAGGCTAGAGACATTACAATAAGGTTAAGTATTCTTACTGACTTTATTGCTAGGTTACTTTTTTACCCATTTTAAATAAAAGCAGCACGGCCGACATGTAACTAACATATCGGCCGTGCATATAGTAATTGCTACATTGGTGGTTACCCTTGCTTACGCACATATTTGGTTAAAATAACAATCACCTGCCCCTCTATTCTACCTTCAATTTGGTCGGTATTCTCCTCTACCAATCGAATATTTTTTACTACAGTACCCATTTTAGCATTCAGCGTACTTCCTTTTACGTCGAGTGATTTGGTAAGCACCACCGTATCGCCGGTTTGTAGCACCTGACCGTTACTGTCTTTATGGAGCAGCACTACACTGTCGTTTTCATGATCGCCGGTGGCTTTTGCCCATGCCAAACGGTCGTCGTCCAAATACAGCATATCCAAGCTATCGGTTGCCCAACTTTCGTTGCGTAAGCGGTTGAGCATGCGCCATGCGGCTACTTGTACACTTGGCACTTCGCTCCACATGCTTTCGGGTAAGCATTTGCTCCAATGACTGCTGTCTAAAACTTCTTTTTTGTTAATTTGTGCCACGCATTTGGCACAAGCTATCAAGCAGTTATCGGCATAGCGGGTATCTTGTGGCAAAACTTCAAACAATTGGGTATCTGTATTTGATGCGCACAATTCGCAAACACCCTGGCTACGTTGTAACAATACCTCTTCTAATTTCATTTATCATATTTTAAGGCGGCGAATATACGGTTTTGGCCTTTTTTGTGCTATTTTTTTCATCAAAAAACACCATTTTATTCTACAAAAAGCAATAAAGCAAATTGCGGTTGTGACTACTAGTTTTTGGCATCTAATATCACCGGAGTTTTATTTCCACCCATGATAATCACCTTGGCATTGGGTGAGGTAATCAATCCTTTCATCGTTTGAATTTGTTCGTATTGCAATTGTTTATCGCTCAATCCGGAATTGATGATTTTTTGATAATCGCTAATCCCTTGCGCCTCTACGCGTTTGCGTTCGGCCTCCTGCTTTTCTTTTTGCAATACATATTCCATTTTCTGCGCATCTTGTTCTGCTTTAATTTTTTCTTCAATAGACGCTTTTACGGTATTGGGCAAAGTGATATTGCGCACCAATAGCTGCTCTAATATCAACCCTCTTTTTTTAAAATCGGTATCTATAGATTTGAAAATTTTGTTTTGAAACTCATCGCGTTTAGTAGAATACAATTCGTTGGCACTATAATAAACCGCATTATCGCGAATTTTGGTACGGGTAATCGGTCGAACAATTTTGTCTTTGAAATCCAACCCGGTTTCTCGATACACTTTGGGTACTTCTGCGGCATTTAACCGATACAAAACCGTAAGGTCAATCACCACTTCCAAACCATCGGAAGTTAAGATACGAATGGCATCGTCACCAGCTTTATCGCCTTCGTCGTGCACACTACTCATGGTGTAATTTTGAGTACGGACATCAATTTCTTTGACCTTCATTAATGGATTGATGAAGGTTAAACCACTTTGCAGCACCTCCTCATTTACTTTTCCAAAGAGCGACTGTACGCCTACTTCGCCAGCATCAATTTGTTTAATACACGACGATAAAATACCAATTAGTATCAACAATATGCTCACCAAGCGAAAAGGAGCAACTAAGGGAAGGGTTTTACCTCCGGCTTTCTTGAACGATGTGGCAATGGCCAATAACACAATGCCTAAAAACAATAAAAACATACAATTGAAATTTAGAACGGAAAGTTACATCATTCATACAGCACAAACCAAAATAAATATTAATACCTTATCACCATTCAGCCGGCATAGTTTTTTCCGTTGGTTTGTTTTGGTTTACTTTGCAGCGAATTGAACAGGTATTCATGGCAAAAGACAAACTCCAAGCAGCAACAGGCTTTATTTTCATTACACTATTAATTGATGTGATTGGCTTTGGCATCATTATTCCGGTAATTCCAAGTTTGATACAACAATTAATTCATGGTTCGCTTAGCGAGGCATCTACTTATGGCGGATGGTTATTGGCGGCTTATGCAGTGGTACAATTTATTTGTGCTCCCATTATGGGCAATCTGAGCGATCAGTTTGGGCGCAGGCCGGTGTTGCTGTTTTCGTTATTGGGCTTTGCCATCGATTACTTACTAACGGCCTTTTCCACTTCTATTGTTTGGTTATTTATTGGGCGCATTATTGCCGGGGTTACCGGTAGCAGTTTTAGTACCGCAAGTGCGTACATTGCCGATATTAGCACCCCTGAAAAAAAAGCACAAAACTTTGGTATGATAGGGGCTGCCTTTGGCATTGGTTTTATTATTGGCCCCATGTTGGGTGGACTCTTGGGCGAGTACGGAGCACGCATACCCTTTTTCGCTGCCGCGGTATTGTCGTTCCTCAACTTTGCCTACGGGTATTTTGTATTGCCCGAATCGTTGAAAAAAGAAGACCGCAGGCCCTTTAGCTGGAAACGCGCCAACCCGGCGGGATCTTTATTGCAACTCAACAAATATCCTGTTATTGCCGGCTTAGTAGCATCACTCACCTTATTGTACATTGCCTCGCATGCGGTCCAAAGCACTTGGACTTATTACACCATTGAAAAATTTGGCTGGACCAACAAAACAATTGGCATTTCGTTAGGCGTGGTAGGCATTTCGGTGGCAATTGTTCAGGGTGTACTTATTCGCCTCGCAATTCCTAAGTTGGGGCAAGAAAAAAGCGTGTATGTGGGTCTTGCTTTTTATTGCATTGGATTTGTATTGTTTGCCGTTGCCACAAAAGGTTGGATGATGTTTGCCTTTACGGGCATCTATTGTTTAGGGGGAATTGCGATGCCGGCCTTGCAAGGTATTATGAGCAATTTTGTTCCCAAAAACGAACAAGGCGAATTGCAAGGTGCATTAACGAGTTTAATGAGTGCCACCTCTATTATAGGGCCGCCTTTAATGAACCATATTTTTGCCTTTTTTACTTCCACAGCTGCGCCAATGCACCTATCGGGTGCAGCTATGTATTTGGCCGCAGTACTTACTTTATTAAGCACGCTTTTGGCTTATAAAAGTTTACGACAATCCGTATAATGCTTCTAAAAAAATATGTATTTCCCCTAAGTGCACCTTCAGTTCTCAATGACACGAAATAGCTGAAGCGCCGGTATTTTGCAAATGCGGACTTACATATGGTATGCCTAAATTCATACCGCGCAAAATGAGCAATACGGCCATGCCTGCCATAAAAAATGGGATGCTTTTTTTGAGTGTATTGCGAGTAGCGATACTCAGCACAAACCCAAAATACGACAGCAACATCATTAGTGGTAAGGTACCCAAACCAAATGCCGCCATAAATACCACGCCACCTTGTATGCTTCCTGCAGCCATAGCGCCCGTAATGGCAAAATACACCATACCACAAGGGAGCAATCCATTGGCCATTCCTATCAAGAAAAAAACATACAGTTGCTTCTTTTGAATGTACGACGCAATAAAATTTTGCAACCTGTTTTGCAAATGCACAATTGGTTGCAAGCGTACCTGCCGATGAACAACAAGGGGTACTAACACAACCGATAATAAGAGTATGCCAAGCATAATAGAAAACCATTGCTGCATGCCTCCTACAAAAAACTGACGCCCTACAAAACCCAAAAAACAACCCAAAAGTGCATAAACAGCTATACGCCCTAAATTGTAAAGGGCTATACCCATCACTTTTTGGTGTTGTGGCAAATGATGTACGGGTAACGCAAAGGCAATAGCTCCACACATACCCACACAGTGAAAACTACTCACTACCCCTAAAGCTATACCCGATGCTAGTAATTCGGCAATCATAGTAACGGTTATAAATGAATCACTTGTTCTGAATAATAGGAGGTATTGGCCACCTTCCATTGTATTTTTACCTGATA
>JAIXOS010000100.1 GCA_027486695.1 Chitinophagaceae bacterium
ACTCAGTACAACATCGGCTTCTAAAACAATTGTGCTACCATCTTGTTTTTTTACCGAAGCCTTAACACCTGCCCCGGTAGTATCAACACTTTCTACAGACGAATTGGTTAATATTTCAATACCGCTTTTTTTATAGTTCTTTTCTAGTTCTTTAGATACATCTTCATCTTCTACCGGCACAATACGTGGCAAATATTCCACAATAGTTACTTTGGTACCCATACTGTTGTAGAAATAAGCAAACTCAACTCCTATAGCTCCACTTCCTACAATAATCATGCTTTTGGGCTGTTCAGGCAACACCATTGCCTCACGGTAGCCAATGATTTTTTTACCATCCACAGGCAAATTAGGTAATACACGACCACGGCCACCTGTAGCAATAATGATGTGTTTGGCTTCCACTATCTGTTGAGTGCCATCAGCCGCTGTTACCGCCACCTGACCTTTTGCCTTGATTTTACCGTAGCCCATGATAACGTCAATTTTATTTTTTTTCATCAAAAACTGAACGCCTTTACTCATTTTATCGGCAACATCGCGACTACGCTTTACTACACCACCAAAATCGTGCTGTACACCGGTTGCATTGATACCGTAGGCTGAAGCATGCTTTAAGTATTCGTATACTTGTGCACTTTTCAACAATGCCTTAGTGGGTATACAACCCCAATTTAAACAAACGCCGCCCAAACTTTCTTTTTCTATAACAGCTACTTTAAAGCCTAATTGAGAAGCACGAATAGCAGCAGGATAGCCACCGGGACCGCTACCAATAACAATTACATCGTAAGCCATAATTTTTGATTGAATATATTTACTAATTTGTAATTTCAAATGCTTTAATGACAGGTGTTATTAAGGCATTGCAATGGATTGCGAAAATAGTTGCTTAATAGCAAACAACAAAAGTAAGTTTAGTCGCTATACATCAAAATACACCCTAACGGTTTGATAAAACCATTTGTTTTGCGAGGGATTACCAAGTTCCTGCATTTTTTCACTATAGTTTTGCAATCCAAAAAGACCGGCCATATTTCCCTTATTTATAGCCAATTCTAGATAGCCGGCACTATTGAACCATGCTAAATAATCGCCGTCGGTTACAGAGGCATAATTGTTGCTAAGTTTATTGATAACATCGGACTTGGCAAAGCCTATACCAAAGCTACGGCCACGTCGTTGCTGTTCAAATTCTTGAAAAGTGATATTCACCACAACATTTTCAAAATTATCAATAAATAAAATCTGACCTTCCATCCAATCTTGACCAGTAGTAGCTCGAAGCGGATATTTTTCAACTATGTCCTTAAAACGATAGGTGGTTAAAAATGCGCTGTAATCTTGTACATTGACCGCATTGATAAACCTAGCCAATGTATGTGTAATTTGGAGTAATGTACTGCCTGTATCAATAGGAATTTTAAGCACCTCGGCAGGCATTTTTCCGATAATTAACGTAGCAATACCATTGTCGGGGCAAAGAATAAACTGCGATTCGTGTTTGATGAACAAAAAATGACTGTTGCTATTTTCAAACACATTGATGAGCACTAAATGAAAACTATTGGCCGGATAAAACTTGATAGCATTACTGCAAATGTACGCTGCCTGAAAATAATTGGCATGAGAAAGAAAATGCGAAATGTCAACAATATTGAACGAAGCATTTACTGATAGCAATTGCCCTTTGATAGCACCAACTACAAAATCTTGCAGTCCAATATCAGAAGTAAGCGTTACAATGGGCATAGTAACCATTAATAACGCAATTACTACGGTTTTATTTCACCAACTGGTTATTTTTAAAGAAATACTTCCGCACCAAAAAATCGGCAATAGAAGGCCAAATTTTGTTCAACCAAACGGTTCGCTTGTCTTCCCAAGTGTATATGAGTGTTCTTTTACGTTTTAAAATTGCCTTTAGGGTAATTTGTGCGCATGCCTCTGCCGACATTAGTTTGCTTTCCACCAACGGTGTAAACCCTTGTGCAGAGCCATCTGCTGTTAATGCTGCATTGCGAATATTTGATGCCGTAAATCCCGGACAAACCCACATTACGTTTACGCCCTGATTCAACAATTCTGTACGCAAGCCCTCCATAAAACCTTGAATTGCAAATTTAGATGCACTATACCCAGCCCTACCTGGCAAACCTCTGTATCCGGCAATAGAAGATACCGCCACAATAGTGCCTTTGTTTTTTACAATATGCGGAAGTGCTAACTGCGTACAGTAAACAGTGCCCCAATAATTGGTATCCATCACTTTACGCATGGTATCTAACTCCACCTCTTCAAATAATGCGCGCATAGAAATACCTGCATTGTTGATTAATACATCAATTGTACCATACGTACGTATTACTGCGGCTATGAACATTTTACAATCTTGCTCCTTACTTATATCGGCTGTTTTAGTAAGGAGTGTTTTGCCCGGATTGGCCGACTGCAATTGATACAGTTTATCAAAATTCCTGCTACACGTAGCTACTTTGGCCCCTTGAGCCAAAAAAATATCTACCAATGCCCTACCTATCCCTTCACTACCACCTGTAATAACTACTACTTTGTTCAAAAAAGCCGACATAAATCCTAATTTTTGACAAATGTAAGCGAGATATTTTTCCTACAGAAACAGATATTTTTAAAAAAATACAAAAAAAATTTGGCAGCAAAATAGTTTCCCCTATTTTTGCACTCCCAAAACGAAATAACCCACAAAGTTATTCAGTAAAACGGGATGATTTGGTAGCTCAGTTGGTAGAGCATATCACTTTTAATGATAGGGTCCTGGGTTCGAGTCCCAGCCAGATCACGATAAAAAGCCTCTTCTTCATTGATGAGGCTTTTTCTTTTATTTACCCCAACCTCAGATCAAGGAATCAAGGATCAGGTTCAAAAGTTGTGGATGATTGTCAATTCTATGACTTTTGCAATTACTATGCTTGAATCATTTACCCAAGTTGTAGATATTATTTTTCCTGAGCCGCCACGTATGTTTTTTGAATTGAAAAAGTATATTCAAAAACCTGATCAAACGAACTTTTGAACAAAAACAACGTGAAAATATATTATTTGCTCGCACCCAACTATTGAAAAGGCTTATCAATTGACGCAGCAATTATCTTGGATTTTTAATCATACTAAAGACAAAGTATACGCATTCACACGACTAGCTAAATGGCATGAAAAAGTAGAACAAGCAGGATTTAAAGCTTCCAATACGTTATCAAGAACAATCACCATAAAACAATATTGAACTACTTTGACAACCATAGCACCAATGCTTCAGCAGAATCATTTAATGCAAAAATCAAAGCATTTAGAGCACAATTCAGGGGGGTGAAAAATTGCAACTTCTTCCTATTTAGAATGACTAAATTGTATGCTTAATTGGTCGAAATCCTCACTTTTTTAATCTGATCGCTAACCTCCATGAATATCTTAAAAACAAAAAAGCCATTCATTGCTGAATGACTTTAAAGCTTGTCGGGAAGACAGGATTCGAACCTGCGACCCCCTGGTCCCAAACCAGGTGCGCTACCGGCCTGCGCTACTTCCCGTGCCGTTTGCTGATAACAAAAATCGCTTCGAAAAGCGATTTTTGCGGTGAGGGCGGGATTCGAACCCGCGGTACAGTTTAACCCGTACGGCAGTTTAGCAAACTACTGATTTC
>JAIXOS010000337.1 GCA_027486695.1 Chitinophagaceae bacterium
ACAAAAGCTGTATTCCATACTGTTTTGTGTACTTGCATTGTTAATGGTCCACAATAGTTATGCGCAACCAACGGTTGCAAATGGTGATTACCGAACCTTAAAAACCGGCAATTGGACAGCAACCGATGTTTGGCAGGTACGTAGTAGCGGTACCTGGGCAGCTACATCCACACCTCCGGGTGCTAGTAACAATGTTTGGATACAAACGGGACATGTAGTTACGCTTACTGCGGATGCTGCTTGTAATAATATTTATCTATCTATCGGCAATAATGCATCTGGAGCAACAACAACTGTGAGTGGTCAATTAGATATTTCTACGTATACGCTTAGTTGTTCTGGAACTCCGGCACTTTACAATAACACAACAAGTCCTTTTTTACAAACGGGTTCTACAGACGGAACAATGGCAACTGTGTACGCAACCTATAATACTTCATCCACTACTTATCCAATTATATCTGGCGCATCTGGAACGTCTGGAGGAATTTTTAAATTTGTTGGTTCTGCAGACAGAACTATTGTTTCTAACGGTTGGAATGTAAATGGTATTATCAATGCAACTGCTCAGTTTGAATTTGGAAGTTTTAATTGTACGTTTGGTAATCAATTTAGAGCGCGTAATATCATTGTAGCAACAGGTATACTAACTGCAACAACAAGGATTGGTTTAGGAGTAGGTAGTGCAACCGGCAGTGCTACAACAGGGGATTTTACAGTTAAAAGTGGAGCAAAATTTGTGTCGTCGGCAAATTACACATATGGGGCAAGTGGAGGAACTCAAGTATTGACGCGTTCAAATACTACCGCAGCAAGTTCAATTACGGTTGAGAACGGAGGCATATTAGAGTTAAGTGGTGCTACACCTACAATTGATGTGGTTTCAGCAACTTTTGCCGGAACCGTAATTTATACAGGTGCAGCCCAATCTTTTGTTAATAAGTCATCTGCTACTACAACGGCCAGTACTACTGCGCCAATTAATTTAGCAACATTTAGTAATGTTACTTTAGCCGGTACAGGCACAAAAACATTAGCTGTTAGTACAACCATTAATGGTACATTATCAATACAAGGTTCGGCTACAACGCCTTTGGCTCTTAATAGCAACACACTTACGTATGGTTCTAGTGCCACACTAGAGTATGCCCGTTCTACAGCCCAAACAGCTTCTTTAATTGAGTGGCCTGCATCTGGCCTCGCAAACGTTACAGTAAATAATTCGGGTGGGTTAACTATTCCTTTTGATAGAACTATTTCGGGAACATTAACTTTAACAAATGGTGTAGTTACTAACAGTGTAACAACTAACGCAGGCGTGCTTACGCTTTCAGACGGAGCTACCATTTCTAGAACCCAAAATGGTAGGTTAACAGTTGCCCCCATATTTGGTACAACAACAGGTGTAAATATTATATACACAGGCTCAAACGCTATAGAAACTTCTGGCCGATTTGAGCAAACACCCTCTAGCGGTAGAATTAGAAATATTACGGTTAATTTAACGGGTGGAGCGCTGCTAAATACTGTAAGTTCCCCTGCTTTAGCAATCTTTGGTAATCTTACTGTTAATTCTGGAGGTGGCATTCTGCTAAACAATACATTGAGCGTGGCTGGCAATATCAGTTTTGCAAGCGGTACAACACTAACGCATAACAATAACACCATTACTGTAAACGGCACATCCAATACGCAAACCATTACATCCAATGGAGTTGCTTTGTATAACTTAACAGTTAACAACACACACACTACACCAACGGTTACTTTAAATGATGCATTAACCATCAGCAATCAATTAACATTAACCGCCGGTAGAGTGATTACGTCAAGTAGTAATTTACTTACCATAACCAATACTGCTACATCGGCTATTGCAGGAACGCCCTCTGCATCGGCCTATATTGAAGGTCCGATAGCAAGAACTTTACCGGCAAGTTTAGCAAGTGGTTCAACCTATCTTTTTCCGGTAGGCAAGTCGGGGGCTTACTATCCTTTTGAATTGGTAAATCCGACCACAACGTCTTCCGCAAGTTTAGCGGTGATACGTGCAGAAGTATTTAGCGCATCGGCTGGAGCTATAGGGTCGGGAGTGGCTGTTAATACCAACCGTTATTGGCAAGCAACAGTAACGGCTAACTCAAGTAGTCTTTCCAATACATCGGTAAGATTAACCGATGCAGCTTATGGTTCGGCAGCTTTGGTGATTAATGGTTCTACATTGTCGTCTAGCGGTTATGTGTCTATTGGAGGCAATAGTGTGAATAGTCCGTCCAATACAATTACAAGTGATCTTGTAAATACGTTCAATCAATTTTTTGTTTTAGGAAGGGTGAGTAATGTACCCCAAATTACCAGTTCTTTAACGGCGGCTTCAACGCTTAATAATGGTGCTACTACTTATTCCATCATTGCATCTAACACTCCTGCTTCATACGATGCGACTGGCTTACCCGCAGGTTTAAGTATCAATAGTAATACGGGTGTTATTTCTGGTACACCTACCACAACAGGAACATTCACTGTAACCATTTCTGCAACCAATGGCGATGGAACAGATACCAAATCACTATCGTATACCATCAATAATCCCTATTTTTATTATGGCGGTTCGGGTGCATTAGATAATTATTTGAATTGGTATACCGATGTAGTTGGCGGAACGCAAAGAGCACAGGCTACTGCAGCTACTATATTTACAGATAATAATACCACATTCGAAATAAGAGATAATGTTAGCACATCTGCAAACAGTGGCACATGGAGCATAACCGGAACTGGATCTAAAATAATTTTAGGTAATAGTGCGGTTGCTTCTGTTACTTTAACAGTAACTTCCGGAAAAGCAATATCTGGAACCATTGATGTAGCTTCGGCTTCTTCAGGTTCCAATACGTTGATTTGGCAGGATGCAGCAACAGCGCCCGTTTTAGGAACAATCAACACCGCAAGTACAGTAACCTACAGTGCTTCTACGGCTCAATCAATTACTACGGCTACGTATGGTAATTTAGTTATTGGTAATACGAGTGCTATAGGTGCTTCTACCATTGCTTCAAGTACCGTTACTGTCAATAATTTAACGGTAAACAGTGGTGCCACGTTGAGTTTAGGTGCAGCTACTACCACTAGCATTAGTGTTACGACTGCCGCAACGATAAATGGGAAAGTAATTTTTCCGGCAACCGTTACCACATTTATTGGTGGAGCTGGTTCGTTTACATTGAATAGTACTGGTAGTTTACAAATTGGTTCTACAAATGGAATTGCTAACTCAACCTCAAGTGGCAACTTGCGTGTTTCAGGAACTCGTACACTTAGTGGAGCCGCAACATATGTGTATAGTGCAGATGGTTCTTCAACCATTCAAGTTACCGGAAGTTCTTTACCAACCACCATTACGGGTGCAATCATCATCAATACACCCGGCGTGGGCACAAGACTTAACAGTGGATTGGTCATTAACAGTCCGGGTTCTGTAACCGTTTCTGCAAATGCTAAATTTTCCTTTTTTACTGTTGTAAGTGGTGCCACCGTTAACTATGAACTTACAGGTTCTGGTTCTTTTATTACCAATAACAACAGTACTTTAGGCATAGGAACCGTTTCAGGCTTAAATAGAAGCGGTACGGCATCGGGTCCAATACAATTAACAGGTACCAGAACTTTTGATGCGGCAACCAACTATGAGTTTGCTGGTACATCTTCTCAACCGTTAGGAGCAGAATTTGGCAACTTAATTACCTCTTGCAATAATTTAATCATTAATAATACTACAGTTTCCGGAACGGTTACCTTGTCTAGCACTAATAACTTAACAGTAAATGGTTCATTACAATTAAACAATGTAGCAACATTGGTAGTGAATGGTATATTAACTTTAAATGGAACAATTGCTACCACTACAGGAAATGGTGGTATCAATGCAAGTGTAGGTTCGCTCGTGTTTTCGGGTAGTGGAGCCAATCAAAATATACCCGCTAATATTTTTGCAGCCGCATTGAATAATGTAACCATTAACAATGCTAATGGCGTTACTATTAATAGCAATGTAACTATCAATGGTGCATTATCACTACAATCTGGCAGCTTCAATGTCAATGGCAATACTTGTACGCTTGCTGGTACGGTAACTACTTCTGGTGGAAATATTGCTACCGCTACATCTGGATCAACCATTGTGGCAGCACTCGATAATTTAACATCTGGCATTTTTGCTTCTAATACAGTTAATAATTTAACCATCAATAAAGTATCGGGTGTAACCAACGCTGGTCCGTTAGCTGTTTCTGGAATACTAACACTTTCAAGTGGTCTTTTCACAACAAGTAATAGCGCTCTACTAACAGTTTCCAACACCTCTGCGTCAGCAATTTCTGGCGCATCATCTAGTACTTATGTCAATGGGCCAATGGCTATTACGTTACCCGCTAGTCTAGCTTCAGGTAGTACATATATTTTTCCTATCGGTAAAGCAGGAAGCTATTTCCCAATGGAATTGGTTAATCCTACCACAACTGCTTCGGCTAGTTTGGCAGTTGTTAGAGCTGAAGTTTTTAATGCCGGATCGGGGGGAAGTGGTAGTGCTGTAGTGCTTAATACCAATCGGTATTGGACAGCTTCACTTACAGCAAATGCGACTAGTTTTATCAATACTCAAATAAGATTAACTGATGCCGCTTATGGCGATGCATCGCTTATAGCACAAAGTAGTTCGTTAGCTGGATCTTCGTACGCCTCGATTGGTGGTAACAGTGTCAATGCTCCGGCCAATACCATTACGTCTAACACCATTAGTTCATTCAGTCAGTTTTTAGCATTAGCCGATGTACTTACTTTTAAACCTAGTATTACTAGTAGTACCGCCACCGTTAATACAACGGCCAATTTTGCATATAGTTATGCAATCAGTGCCACTAATAATCCCACTTCGTACGCGGCCACTGGTCTACCATCAGGATTATCAATTAATACCAATACGGGGACTATTTCAGGAACACCAACAGTTGCGGGATCATTTCCCATCACCATATCAGCCACCAATAGCGATGGAACGGGTAATGCCATATTTACCCTAAATTTAGTATTACCGTACTACTATTATGATGGCGTTGGCGCATTGGACGATTACACAAACTGGTATTCAGGAGTAGGTGCTACTGGAACGCAAGCCTATTCAAGTGCCATATTTACACAAGGTAAATCAACATTTGATATTAGAAGTACTGTTTCAACTGCATCTAATAGTGGCACTTGGACAGTCAGTGGAACAGGCTCAAAAATCATCTTCGGTAATAGCGGTACCGGTGCTTTAACACTTACGATTGCTAGTGGCAAACCGATTGTAGGAACGATAGACGTAAATGCTCCATCAAGTGGTACAAATACAGTGACGATGGCTGATGCTACAACACCAACATGGGGAACCTTGGATGCAACTAGTACCATTATTTACAATGGTAGTTCGTCAACGGCTCAAACTATTGCAGCGGCTACTTACGGTAATCTAACTGTTAATGGTGGTTCTGGAGTAAGTAGAACAGTGGCAGGCAATATTTCGGTGAATGGTACTTTAACAATTGCATCAGGAACAATTTTGGAAATGGGAACCAATCAGTTGAGCGGAACCATTACTTCAACAAGTGGTACAGGTACTATAAGAACACAAAATACAAGTAGTACGCCTATTCCGGCGGGCGAATCATGGACTGGAAGTATAGAGTTTAATGGTGCTGCTGCACAAACATTACCAACAGCAACCTTTGCTGCTACCTCTACACTAACTATTTCTAATAATACCACCCTTGCAAATGGTAGTACGCTTACAAGCAACGGAGCAACGTTTACTATTGGTAGCGGTAAAATATTGACTATCAATGGAATATTTACTTCTCAAACCGCAACGCCCGCTTATAATTATGGCGATGCCACTTCATCAATCAACTTTGGTGCAACAGGTGTTTACAACAACAACATCAATTTAGGAGCGTATCCAAGAGGTACATGGAATATCAACTCAACGGTTAATAATACCGGTAGTATTTCAACCACGTCTTCTCCATCAATTAGTCAAACATTTGGTAATTTTAATTGGAATTGTCCTAGTCAAACAAGCACTTTTCTTATGGGCAATACAAATAGTGGGTCGGTATTTTCTGTTGCAGGTACATTAACTATTGCAAGTACAGGAATAGGTAGTGTTAATATTCCTAATTCAAACCTTACTACGGTTACAGTTGGTAATCTCATAATTTCTGGTTCATCGAATGTATCTATAGCAGGTACAGGTGCCACCGGTGATAGAACTTTGATTGTAAACGGCAATTTAACAATGTCCGGAACTTCCACTTTATTGATTAATGGAACTTCTTCTAGAATTGGAACCTTGACCGTTGGAGGAAATTTTACACATTCCGGAGGAACTATATCGCAAAGTGCAGGCACCGCCAATCTTGTTTTCAATGGCACTTCTTCTCAAACGTTTGCTACTACCGGTTTAACAGGAATTGTCAATGTTAACATCAATAACCCGACAAGCGTAACATTAAATTCTGCCATTACAATGCCGGCTTCAAGCACATTAACATTAACATCGGGATCTTTTAACAACGGCAGTAACCTAACATTTGCAGCTTCAGCTACTATTAATCGTGTAGCAGGTAGTTTAACTAGTGTGCCAACTTTTGGTTCTTCTATCAATGTTAGCTATTCTGGAACGGGCACAATTACTCGAGGCAATGAAATGCCATCCTCCTCATCTGTGCTCAACAATTTGACTATAGGTAGTGGATCAACTTTAGATTTGAATGGACAATCCTTAACCATCAATGGGAATTTGTCTGGAACAGGATTTTTGAGAGGTTCTGCAACAACTAGTATATCAATTACTGGTAGTGGTACCTTAAACATGGATCAATCGACTCCTGTTACTTCTACCACATTAACTGGACGCACGAATGTGTTGAACAATCTAACCGTAAATGGCGGTACTTTAACTTTAGGTAATGCGTTACATTTAGTAGGCACTTTAACCAAAACGACAGGCACATTAGCCACAGCAGGTAATCTTACCCTAAAATCTACCGCTACTAACCAAGCTGTTGTAGCACCAATTACTAGTGGTAGCATTACAGGCAATGTAGTAGTAGAACGTTACATACCTAAAGGCAAACGTGCATTTAGAGACATTGCCCCTGGAGTAACTCCAAGCACATCAGTATTCAACAGTTGGCAAGAAGGTGGTGCCTTTACTGCAGGTTATGGAACCTATATCACCGGCCTTGCAGCTACCAAAACTTTTGTGGAAGCCAAATCTGCAATCGGTTTTGTAGACGGCACTAGTGGTTTGGATTTAACAGCAAGTGGTTCTAAATCAATGTTTACTTACAATAATACAACAGGTGTATGGGATACGGTAACCAACACCAAAACGTTAACCTTAAATGGTTACAGAGGTTACCGAGTGTTGGTACGAGGCGATAGAAATTGGAGCATGTACTTGATTCCTCAAGCAGCTAATATGATCAATGCCACCACATTGCGTAGCACAGGTACTTTGTTAACGGGCAATCAAACCGGCTTTACGTTGAATGCAGATGCAACCGGTACAGGTAGCAACAGCAAAGGCTTTAGCTTGGTAGGTAATCCATACGTTTCTCCGATAGATTGGAACACGATTGTAGCCGCCAATAGAGCCACTAATTTAAGCAGCACTATCTGGTATTTAAATCCAAAAACGGTTGGTTATGTTACCTACAGCCAAGCAACAGGCTTAACGTCACCTAGTGGCAACAACTATGGTCGTTACATTCAACCCGGTCAAGGCTTCTTTGTAAGAACAACTGCTGCTAGTCCATCTTTGACTATTACAGAAGCTGATAAGGAAATCACTCAAACAGCCGATGTATTTGGTTCTGAGGCCACAAGTGCACAACAAGTATTGCGTGTAGGTTTGTACAAACCTGTTGAAGGCATTACTACCAGTATGGTAGATGAAACGGTAGCCGTGTTTGGCAAATTTAGCAATACAGTAAACGGCGATGATTCTTACAAAATGGAAAACAGCGCTGATAATATAGCGTTGTTAAACAACGGCAACAAGTTAGCTATTGAAGCACGCAGTGCAGTAAGTGCAAACGACGTATTGCCTGTAGGTTTCAGCAAACTTAGCAACGGTACCAACTACCAATTGAAAGTAGATGCAAGCGGTTACAACAGCAACGGTTTTGATGTGTATGTTAAAGATGCGTAC
>JAIXOS010000215.1 GCA_027486695.1 Chitinophagaceae bacterium
CCTCCGCACCACCGGTATGGTAGGCAATAGCGTGACATTGGCCATGAAATTGAAGTAGCATTTTTAGGTTTCCATAGTTCCGACCCGGCTCAAGCGTTTGAGTCGGGTTTATTTTTAGTGCTACATTTCACTTTTAAGTAAAATACGTAATTTTGAAATTGTTGAATTAAAGAGGCTTACAGAAGCGAACAGAATGGAAACACAACCAAAAAAATACAGAAGCAAGGTATTAGCTTCCTTTGTTGCGAATCGTAACCCTGCGGAATTTGATAAAACCAAGCGCAATATGCTTTTGGCAGTACGCATTGACGAAGCCCTCAAAAGTAAAGGGTGGAGCAAAAAACAATTGGCTGAAGCCATGCACAAAAATCCATCTGAGGTGACTAATCGGACCATCGCATGTCGGACCATCGCATGGTGGTTATCAGGCACACACAACTTCACTTTAGAAACCCTGTATCTGATTGAATCTTACTTAGGGGTGACTTTATTTGAAATCCCTACTACGGAATTGGTGACTGCTTAATTTCTCTTCTCTGCCTCTTTTGGCTGGGTCAGTTGACCATTTGATAAATTTGTAGCATTTTCTTTGAACGTCTCTCAAATTTTCGTTTTCTTGCATGAATACTTTTTAACAAAAACAAGTCTGTAAAAAATATAGACTGTTAGATAACAACATATTAGCGTTT
The DNA here is from genome assembly GCA_027486695.1 of Chitinophagaceae bacterium. GTDB lineage: Bacteria > Bacteroidota > Bacteroidia > Chitinophagales > Chitinophagaceae > Parasediminibacterium. Next base: position 690 of record JAIXOS010000215.1, read on the forward strand.
AGCTAAAACAATCCTGTTCCAGAAAGGTCGAAATTTCAATGCACACAGGGGAGTTAAGCAGACGCTCACGTTGAAAAGCGTGGGCGTTGCTTTACTTTGTGTGCAAGGGATTCGACCCCCTCAGGAACAAATGTAAATGCAACGTCCCACGCTTTTTTAATTTACTAACATGTTCAATGCTCCATTTTCCTTTGAAGGCCGTATTAGAAGAACAGAATACGGATTGAGTGTAATTATCTATTCAATAGTATATGGTATTTTAAATGCGATTGTTTTATCATCTAGCAGAGGGAGCGGTGGCGCAGAGGCAATAATACTTCTCATTTTTATAATCCCGTTGCTTTGGTTCTTTCTTGCGCAAGGAGCAAAAAGATGCCACGATGTTGGTAATAGTGGTTGGTGGCAATTAATTCCTTTGTATGGACTTTGGCTGCTTTTTCAAGATGGAGAGCCCGGAACGAATCAATATGGCATCAATCCCAAAAATATTAAAACAAACAATACACCACCTTCGCAACCAAATCAAACAGGTGGAGGGTATCAAGGGGGATATAGTGGCGGGCATAACAATCAAGGTAACATCAGCCAACAAAATCCACCCAATGTCACCAATACAGGAGAATATAGGAGTGGGGATTTATATAATTAATCAATAAAAGTGAGCCATGTTTGACCTTCGAAATTTAACTATAAGTAGTACAAATCCCTGTTTAATAGTCTATCTGATAGACCAAAGTGGTTCGATGAATGAAAAATTCGGAAACGCTTCTCACAAAAAAGCTACTGAACTCGCCAATGCTATCAATGATGTAATATATGAGGTCGGACTTCGATGTATCAGCGGTGGTGGAGAATTAAAAAACCGATTTGAGTTAGCTATTATCGGATATGGGAAAGATGGACAAAATGGGGTACAGTCCGCATGGGAAGGTGCTTTGACTAATAAATGGGTAGTGTCTATAAAGAATATTTTTGATTATCCATTGGGTGTCGAAAATGACAAACCTATATGGATAAAACCCTACGCCAATGGCGCAACCCCAATGACAAAAGCATTTGAAAATGCAAGGAGACTTTGTACGGACTGGATACAGTGGGGTAATCACAGAGATTGTCATCCACCTATAATTATTAATATCACTGATGGTGAGGCTACTGATGCAGGTAATGGTTTTAATTCCCTAAAAAATGAAATAGATCAAATAAAAGGATTATCCACTAATTATGGTACAGTCAACATCCTAAACATTCATATCTCATCAAGAATAGGTGATAGAGTTTTATTCCCGACTGAATTGAGAAACAACAACGATAAGTTTGCTCAATTACTTTTTGAAACAGCTACTCCTCTCAATGAAAACATGATTCGGCTTGCTCGGAACAAGGGTTATAATGTCCAGTCAAATGCAAGAGGATATATTTTCAATGGTAATGCTACCGACCTAATCAATTTCTTAAATATCGGTTCTGATCCAGTATAATGACTTTAAAAATTCTTCAATTACACAAGAGAGCGTCTTATAAGTATGATTACATACAAGATAAGAATGCTTACTCACAAGAAACAAGTTGCTATGCTATCGCTGATGGTGCTACCCAAAGTTTTAACCCTGAATTATGGGCAGACCTCATAACAAAAAGATTTATAGTAAATCCAGCATTTGAACCCGATGCATTGATTGAGGTTTTCAAGAGCTGTGCAGAAGAGTTTTCAAATTTAAAGTATGAGTTTAGTCCTAACCCTGCAATTGCTTCGCTCGAAAGACAAAAGCTAAAAGTAGGAGCAACATCAACGTTTATAGGTGTTAAAATTAAAAGTGACAACACACTGTCAATTATTAGTTGTGGAGATTCAAACACTTTTATTCTAAGGTCAGATGGAATCATTTCATTTCCATCTACATCTTTAGATGAATTAGACGAGAAAAAACTTTTTTTGAATACCGTTAAGCTATCTGAGAATGAAATAAAGAAGGATTTTTTTGTTCAGCAAATCATCCCCCTTCAACAAGAAGATACCATAATTCTGGCTACAGATGCCCTAAGTAGATTGATTTTACGAAATCCTAATATTTGTAAGACCCTATTACAAATCAATGATTTTGAAAGCTTACATACATTTTGTTTAGAGCAGTGGGAACAAAAGCAACTCGAAGAAGACGATATCACTGCTATTATCATTCAAAACATTCATTCTGAGGATGTTCAAGAAATATTTCCCCCTGTTAATTTTAGCTTTCCAAAAGAGAAAGAGTTTGAGTTTATCCCCTCGCAAACTCACTATTCCAACAACGACCTAACCAATAATGAGATGCAACAACTTTTTCAAGAAATTACTCGGTTAAGACAAGAACTTTTCGAAATTAGGAAAGAATCCAAACTTCAAAAAACGCTTTTGATAATTTGTATAGGGCTAATAACTATGCTTAATCTATTTTTTTTATACAATAATTCACCAAAAAATGACGAAGAGAGTATTATAAACTTAAAAAGCCAAGTACAGAAATATAATGAGAAAGTACAAGAAAAAGATGCTGAAATTAACAACCTTGAACGTAAAATTAAAAACTACGAAAAGAACAGTACAGATAAAATACAGCAGGATACTAAAGCTGATACAGCCAAAAGCAAAGTAGAAAAGGAATCAGTATCATCAAAGAACAAAGCTAAAAACTGATGTTTCCAAGTATTTCTGAATACAACCAAACGATTCAAGGTAAAGGAGGAAGCGCATTAAAAACTTTATCTAATGTGATTTTTCTACCTTCGAGAATCACACCTATCAAAATTTATTCTTATGGTAGTGGAGCTTTTGCTGTGGTTTTCAAAGCCAAGGACAAAGTAGATAATAAATATGCTATACGGTGCTTCACAAGTGCTGAGGGGGATAAAATAGAACGATACCGAGAAGTGTCTAATTATTTGGGCAAAATTGATACTACTTGGACGACAGAGTTTGAATTATTAGAGCATGAAATCAATGTAGGTGGCAAAAGTTATCCAATCATTAAAATGGATTGGGTAGAAGGAGAGTTACTTAATGATTATATTGGCCATATACTGCTTGATAATAAAGCACTTACCAAGCTTCAAGAGCAACTTGTTAAGGTTAGCAAAAGTTTGGAGCAACATAAAGTTGGACATGGGGATATACAATGTGGGAATGTCATTATTAGCAAAAATGACAGAGGGGACAATGTAGTCAAATTAATAGATTATGACGGAATGTATGTCCCTCAACTTTCGGGGAAACACAGCCTTGAAAGAGGGTTAAGAGAATTTCAACATCCCAAACGTTCACATCTACATTATGATGAGAAAATAGATAGGTTTTCTTTTTGGGTAATTATCTGTGCAATCGAAGCAGTAAAATATGATAAAAGTCTATGGTTGGAAGTGATGCAAGGAGGTTTCAATACACTTCAAAACACATTATTTGTTGGCCAAGATTTTATAAATTTCGATAATTCTACGCTTGTACAACGACTTAATAGGCTTAATAAACCTTCTTTATCATTCTACTTATCAAAGTTAAGAGCCTTTTGTGATTCACTACCAGAAAATGTAGAGGCAGTAGAAATGTTTAAAAGACTTGATAAAGAACAAGAGAATCAAAACTTTATCGAAAGCGCAGCTACATTTTCTCCCAATATTGAGAATAGAGACTATTCAGCAAAACCAAAAACTGATTTTGTAAAAATTCGCTCCAATCCTTCAGGTGCTACTGTTTTTAACAGCACTTTTCAAAAAATTGGCACCACTCCTTGTTTCTTAGATAAAAGTGAATACGTTGATAAAACGCTTAGAGTGGCGTATGATTCTCAATGGACTACTATTTTTATTGACAAAAACAAACAGGAAATATGGGCTAACTTTCAACAAAAAAGTTCGCCTATTACAATCAAGACACCAGAACCTCTCCCTCCCCAAGACAAAGCATGGTTAACAGTTGTTGTATCTGTAATTATTTTATTTGTGATTGTACTTGTTGTAATAGGTATAAGTAAGAACGATAGTTATACCACTACTGAAACAACTACCGTGGAAACAGCTATTACTGTGGACACAACTGCCGTGGATACAACTGCTGCCGTGGATACAACTGTTGCTGTGGATACAACTGTTGCTGTGGATACAACTGCTGCCGTGGATACTGCTGCAACATCAGGTACTCCATCTAAGAATTATACTGCTGAAGAAATAAGCACGATATTTTTGTTAGCCTTCAATAAAGCAGATTGCGAAACGGCTTGGAATGTAACTTATAATCCAGCTTGGGAGGCCAAGGGAAAGGCATGGTTTTGTTCATCACAAGCTTTTGGAGGAGTAAATAAGGTCAATATTTTAGACGTTACAGAGATAAGTAATGACGGATTAAAGGCTGTCGTGTATGTAAAATATTATGCAGAGGATATTTATAATGGAAATGGGAATTACACTCAGTATTTTGAATTAGAGTACAAAGGTATAAACTGGTATATCGTGAAAATTAGGAATGCTCCGAAGCCAGCCAACTAAAAGTTGGGATTCAGCATAGTTAGTCATAGACTCAACTTATTAGATAGACTACATTTTTTTCTTGAATAACATTGATACTATGTAATGTTTATGTTGAAACAAATTTTTGTTTTTATTCTATTATCTCCATTTATAGGGTACTCACAAGTGGGTTTTGATACATACTCTTTATTGGGTATAGGATACATTCGCATCCCTAATAATATGGAAGAACAATCAGGGAAATACAAAACTCTTGCACAAAAGCTGATAAATGGGAGTGGAATGTATTATGCGATTTCAGGTGATAAGATTATATTCCAACAAAAAGGTTTGAATGAACTAAAAAAAGATGGATTTTCCTCGTACGTCAGAATAATAATAGAAACTGAAATAGGAAGTGTTGGGAGTTTTGAAAAGCTAAGTACAAAGATTACAGCATCTCAAAAGGAACTTAATCAACTAAATCAAGAATATAAAAAACGGTTTATTCAAAGCTTTACGGGAACGCCACTTAAATTGATAGAATGGAATGGGGTATCAATTGTAACAATCAAAGGACACTCAGCATTAAAAATTGCCTATCGAAGACAACTTAATGAACAACTCCCTGTCGTGGTGAATATATACCAATTTCAAAACAGTGACCAACAGTATAATATAACATTATCCTACCGAGAGAGTGATGAAAATATTTGGAAGGCAGTATTAAATGAAACAATCAATAGCTTTGAGATAACCAATATTCGATAGCTAATCTATTTTTGTATTAAGCCCAGCCCAATATTTTATAAAAATTGTGAAATATTTTTTTCTCGCATTTCTTCTACACCCAATTTCTGACCTGTGCAAGCGCATCAGCTTGCCTCCCTACTACGAATCCAATTGCGTACAGTCGTTGGTAACAGTGTTGCAAAAGAGTACCAACATTACATTCTCGCAAAAGGATTTGAAGGAGGTACACATCAACTATCCCAACACTACCCAGATGAGGATAGATAATGACCCACGCATCAAAGGAGTTGTCTATAACTTAGTGCGTAGGGGTATTGCTAAGGAAGTAAAGCTCAACCAGCTTCAAGAAGGAGATATAGTACAATTTTGGAACGAATACTGGGGTCATTGTGGCATAGCAAAAGGATGCAATTACTCCAAACATTTGTTGTGGATATATTCTTCTATGCCATCTACTGATTTTGCACTTACAAGTTTTCCTTTCCCTACCAAATTTTATGCTTGCCGTATCAAGCCGAAATATCTCCAAGCTTATTAAACTTAAGGTTACACGTTTTGCACTTGTTGGCTAATCCCCCAAAATCCCAAACTCACTCCG
>JAIXOS010000181.1 GCA_027486695.1 Chitinophagaceae bacterium
GTAAGCTCAAACACTTTTTTATTAATAGGTGTTGCTGTTGGCGATATGTTGCTTTCGTGCAAATGTTCTTTTAAATGTAGAACACAGCTGCCAGATGGACCTACAATGTAATCGAAGCCTGCAAAATTTTGTATGAAATTTTTATCACAACCTTTGCTAATTGCAGCAAAACCACTGTTTGCCATAGGTTGACCGCAACAAGTTTGATTGAGTGGAAAACCCACTTCGCAACCGAGCTTCTCTAACAATTGTAATGTTGCAATACCTACCTGAGGATAAAATTGATCAATATAACAAGGAATAAATAAACCTACCCGCATAAAATTAATTTAAAGCTCTGTCTAAGTGAACATATCCACCATCTACATATATCAATTGACCGGTAGTGTGCGAAGAACAATCGCTCAATAAAAAGGCCACTGAATTAGCAATTTCCTCTTGGGTGGTAAACCTTTTGCCCAAAGGAATATTGTTGGTAATGCTTTTTAATTTGGCTTCCGGATTTTCAAAAGTACTGATCCAAGATTCGTACAAAGGCGTATAACACTCTGCCACAATCACAGCATTTACCCGAATACCATATTTCAGTAGTTCCACAGACCATTCGCGCGTTAGGGCATTTCTACCTCCATTAGCAGCAGCATAGGCAGATGTTCCTCCCTGACCGGTATCGGCTGTTTTTGAACCAATATTCACAATACTGCCTCTCGACTTGATTAAATAAGGTAAGCAATGGTGCGCAAGCAGGAAATAGTGAATTAGGTTGCTATGCAAACTTTTCACAAATCCTTCGTAAGTGCCATTTTCCAAACCAACACCATCGTTAACACCAGCGTTGTTTACCAATCCGTCGATACGACCAAATACCTCCACTACTTTTGCAATTGCTTCTGCACATTGTTCAGGTGCAGATAGTTCCGCTTTAATACCAATAGCTTTTCCACCATTATTAACAATGCGCTCTACCAAATGGTTGTTGTCTTTTTCGTTTCTTCCCAAAATAACTACCTGCGCACCTTCTCTCGCAAGTATCAAAGATATCCCTTCGCCAATTCCTTTTGCTCCACCTGATACAACTATTACTTTATTTTGCAGTTGCAAATCCATAATGATGAGTTAATAATTTTGTAATTATTTATATGCTATTACTGATTGTTTTGACGTGCCTAGTCCATCGATACCCAATTCTACTACATCACCTTCTTTCAGGTAAATAGCCGGATTAAAACCAAGTCCTACACCATGAGGCGTACCGGTAGAAATGATGTCGCCGGGTAATAAAGTCATAAACTGGCTAATGTACGAAACCAAATAAGGCACGTTGAAAATCAAATCGTCGGTATTACCGTCTTGCATCATTTTGCCATTGACGCTCAACCACAAACGAAGGTTGTGTACATCGGTAATTTCCTCTTTGGTTACTAACCACGGACCTATTGGGGCAAACGTATCGCAACCTTTGCCTTTGTCCCAAGTACCACCACGTTCTAATTGAAATGCTCTTTCGCTTACATCGTTGTGCAAACAATAGCCCGCAATATAATCGTAAGCATCTGCTTCGCTAACATAAGACGCTTTTTTGCCAATCACCAAAGCCAATTCCACTTCCCAATCGGTTTTTTCAGAATTTTTTGGGATCACAATCGTATCGTTTGGTCCTACTAAAGCTGTGGTTGATTTGAAGAAAATAATGGGTTCTTTGGGTATAGCGGCATTGGTTTCTTTAGCATGCTTGGCATAGTTTAAACCAATACAAACAATTTTAGAAGGACGAGCAACAGGGCTGCCAATGCGTACACTACTTGCATCTACTACGGGCAAGCTATCTTGGTTTGCAGCTACAAAAGCAGATAACCTATTCAAACCATCATTTTCAAAAAAGCTTTCGTTATAATCTTCTCCAAAAGCTGAAGTATCGAAAATTGTATTGTTGATTACAACACCTGTTTTTTCTTTTCCAAATTCGCCAAAGCGTATTAATTTCATTTGATTATTTTTTAGAAGTAATTAGTTGTTTAATTTAATGAATCCACCATCAATTGGATAGTCATTACCTGTAATAAAGCCAGCTTCATCGCTGCACAAGAACAAAGCAAGCGAAGCCACTTCTTCCACTTTACCCATCCGACCAATTGGTTGGCTTTTAGATAATTTTTCGAACATTTCGGCTTCTTTCCCTGGATAGTTTTTAGCAATAAAACCGTCTACAAAGGGCGTGTGTACCCTTGCAGGTGAAATGGAATTACAACGGATTCCATCGGCCATATAATCTCTAGCTACACTTAGCGTCATAGCAAAAACGGCCCCTTTACTCATGCTATAAGCAAAACGGTCGCTGATGCCTACCCATGCTGCAATAGATGCTATATTCAAAATAGCACCGCTGCCATTAGCTTTGAATTGGGGCAATGCTTCGTGCAAACAATTGTAGGTACCCTTTACATTCACACTATACACACGGTCAAAATCTTCTTCGGTTGTTGCGTCAGCTTTACCAACATGGGCTATACCTGCACAATTCACCAAAATTTCGAATTTGCCAATGCTGCCAAAAATTTCCTTTACTTGTTGTTGTATGCTAACATTGCAGCCATAAGCTTTTGCTAAACCACCTTCAGCAACAATTTCTGTTACCACATCATCTGCATTTGCCTTATTCAGTTCAACAATATGCACTGTTGCACCTTGCTTGGCAAATAATTTTGCAATCGCTTTACCAATGCCACTGCCACCACCCGTAATTACGGCACTCTTATTATTTAATGAAAACATATTGTTTATTTTTTGATTAAAGAAAAATTACAAACTCACTCCTCTTTTCCAAGGAATAAAATCATCCTGATTTAATTGTACCGCTTTAGGAACGATATTACCACTAGCTACTTCGATACAAAAACGGAGTATGTCTTCTCCCATTTCTTCTATCGTTTTTTCGCCACGAATAATTGCCCCTGTATCAATATCTATAATATCGGACATTCTGTTGGCTAAAGCTGAATTTGTAGCCACTTTAATAACCGGACATACCGGATTGCCTGTAGGTGTGCCTAGGCCTGTTGTAAAAAGAATCAACGTAGCACCGCTTGCCGCTTTACCGGTAGTTGCTTCAACATCGTTACCCGGCGTACAAACTAGGCTAAGCCCCGGCTTGGTAACAGGTTCGGTATAATCCAATACATCTACAACAGGCGAAGTGCCGGCTTTTTTGGCAGCCCCTGTGCTTTTGATAGCATCTGTAATTAAACCATCTTTAATATTTCCGGGAGATGGATTCATATGAAAACCAGATCCAACTGCATGGGCTTGTGCATCGTAGTCTTGCATTAATTGAATGAACTTGTTGGCGGAAACTTCTGTAATGCAACGATCAATCATGTTCTGTTCCGCACCGCATAATTCCGGAAATTCGGCTAGTAATACTTTGCCGCCAAGTGTTACCAACAAATCGGCGGTATAGCCAACTGCCGGATTCGCACTAATGCCGCTAAAGCCGTCGCTGCCTCCGCATTTTACACCAATGCACAATTTGCTGAGTGGTGCAGGTTGGCGTTCGAATTGATTAATTGTTTGTAAGCCAACAAAAGTTTGTTGAATAGCGGCTTTAATTAATTGTTCTTCGCTTTGGGCTTGTTGTTGTTCAAACACCAAAACGGTCTTATCGAAAGATGGATTGCGTTTTTTAACATCGTCCAAAAATGATTGTGTTTGTAAATGTTGGCATCCCAAGCTTAAAACAGTTATACCTGCCACATTGGGATGATCGGCATAAGCAGCCAAAAGGTTGCTCAATGTTGCAGCATCCTGACGCGTACCACCACAGCCGCCTTGGTGATTCAGGAATTTGATGCCATCAACATTTTTAAATATTCGCTCCGATGCTGGGCTAGCTATACCATCAATGCTAAATTGGCTAATATCTTCCCCTTTTTTATATGCTTGTAACAACGCAGCAGTATATTGCTTGTATTTATCTGTTACAGCATAGCCAAGTGCATTGTGCAAGGCTTCTTTAATAACATCCAAATTGCGGTTTTCACAAAAAACGGTAGGTACAAACAACCAATAATTGGCTGTGCCTACTCTGCCGTCTTTTCTATGATAACCGTTAAAAGTAGCATTGGTAAACTTCGAAATATCGGGCTGTTGCCATTGGTAATCTACTTTGCGGTATTGATAGGCTTCTGCTGCATGGTATACATTTTCAGTAGTCATTACCCCGCCTTTTGCAATCGGCATTTTGGCTTTACCTACTAGCACACCATACATGGTAACATCGCCACCTTCTGCAATAGCTTCTATAAAAAACTTGTGCTTTGCAGCAACATTCTCCAACAATACAAATGTGTCATTGCCCCAAGTAACACTTGTGCCTTTGGCTATATCTTGTAGCGCAACCAACACATTGTCGTTCGGGTGAATTTGCAAGAATTTTTTTGTACTCATTTCTATAATTTATAATTCAAATATTTTATTCATCAATACCCACTTTTCATTAGGTCCGGCAAATGGAAGGGGTTGTTGAAAGTTCCACATCAAGGTTTCCCACTCTTGCACTTGTGGATTGGTAGCATCGGCTTTGCCCTTTGCTTCAAAACTGAAGGTTTCATTCACTTCCATGATCATGAATAAGCGGTTGCCAACACGGTAAATTTGCATAGCCACAATGCCCGATGAGGTAATGCTTTCTAAAATTTCGGGCCAAACATTACGATGCCATGCTTCATAATCGGCAATTAATTTCTCGTCGTCTTTTAAATCTAACGCTAAACAATATCTTGTTATCATAGGATTAATTTTTTACTACTTTATGACCTTTAAGTCCAAATAAAAACACCACAATAAAACATACTAAAGGAACAATATATCCAAACTGTATATTTTGGGTTACATCGCTGATATATCCAAAAAGTGGAGGCAACAATGCACCACCTACAATGGACATAATAATTAAACTGCTACCAAATTCACGGTCGCCACCAAGGTCTTTAATTCCCAATGAAAAAATAGTAGGGAACATGATAGACATAAAGAAGGAAATACCAATCACTAAGTAGATGGTAATCATACCATGTAAGAAAATAGCACCCAAGCACAATACAATATTGATAAACGCATAAAGTGCTAACAATTTTTCGGGCTTTATGTACTTCATGAAGAAGGTTCCCAAGAAACGACCAATTAAGAAGGCCAGCCCACAACCTACTCCTTGGTAGTTAGCGGCCATTTCTTCCGAAATATCAGCTGCTTTGGAGGCATATAATAAAAACAGACTTAAAACGCAAACTTGTGCACCTACATAAAAAAATTGTGCAGCTACCGCCCAACTAAGGTGTTTGTGGCGAAGTGCATGGAAAATGTTTTTACTGATGCTTACTTCCTCTGCTTCTTCCACTTCGGGTAAATGCATAAAGTAAAAAATTACCGCCACCACTAAAATGATAACACCGATAACCAAATAAGGCATTTTTACAGAGGCTGCTTCGCCTGCTAAGGCAATTTTTCTTGCTTCATCTGTCATTGCTAATAATTCTGCGTCGGAAAAACCTTTGGTCAGAATAATTTTTCCACCAATAATGGGCGCCAAAGTAACAGCAAGGCCATTGAAAGATTGGGCAAAATTTAAACGCTGAGTTGCCGAATCAGGAGGTCCTAAAAGTGTAGCATAAGGATTGGCAGCCGTTTCCAAAATGGTCAATCCACAAGCAATGATGAATAAGGCAACTAAAAAGAAAATATACAATTGTGTATTTGCCGCAGGTATAAATAAAAATGAACCGATGGCAAACAACAATAAACCAATAATGATACCGGTTTTGTAGCCATACTTTTTCATTACAATACCGGCAGGAATGGCCATAAGAAAATAGGCAATAAATACCGCCGAGTCTACAAGTGAGGCTTGTAGTGTACTTAAGCTAAACGATTTTTTTAAATGCGGTATCAATACCGGATCTAGGTTATGTACAAAACCCCACATAAAAAACAGCGAGGTAATCATAATAAAAGCAAACTGGGTGGACGATTTTTGGCTAGCATTCATAAAGCAAACGTAATTTTATATGTGTTGGTGATATAAAGGGATTGTAAAGAAAATAAAATTCCACGATAATAAATTTAATTTTATTAGGTGGAATTAATTAATAATTTCGCACTTCTTAAATTTACAACTCTTGCCAATTTTATGATTCAAGTAATAAACCGAGCGATAGACATACTAGAATACGTTTCGATTGATAAAGAAAATCCGAAATTACTAGGTCAGATTGCCAAAGATTTGGACCTCAACGCAGCAACCTGTGCAAATATTGTAAAAACTTTGGTAAGTAGAGGCCTTTTACAAAAATCTGATACACAAAAAGGCTATCTGCTTGGTAAGGCATTGTATGCCATGGGCAATAAAGGAGTTGATTACCAACGCATTATTGATGCGGCAGACGATGAAATGCTGCACATTGCCAAGGAACTAAATGAAAATTGCTTGCTAGCTGTTATGAATGGCGATTGCAGAAAAGTTATCCATCGCAGGCATTGTAGCCAATTAATTCAGGCCAATACACTTGATGAAAAAAAGGCTTACGATTCATCTACAGGTCGTTTGTTATTGGCCATGCTTCCCAATCATGAATTGGATAGTTTTATCAAACGACATGGTCTTCCGAGTACCGCTATTTGGAACGATGCCAATACCAAAAAGCAATTTATGCTACAGATGGAACTAATCAGGCGCAATGGCTATGCCCTTATTGAGGATAGCGTGCAGGTAATTGGAATTGCGGCACCAATTTACCAACAAACGAAAGTTGTAGCAAGTTTGAGCATTTATTTACCTGCTTTTAGGTTTACCAATGTTATGCGTAAAGAAATGATTTCAATTATAACGGTGTCGGCGAAAAAAATTTCTGAAAAGCTCTAAACAGTGTCTTTGATTTTCTGAGTTTTTAGCGGGTTTTAGTCGGTTTTATTGCTAGTATTGAATCTGAAAATAGAACTTAAAACACCTTTATTGATACAAAAAAAGCGACCTATTCGGTCGCTTTTTTTATAATGCCAAATTAAATGACTAATAGAGTATTCTCACTTTTATCGTATGCTTGATGTTTTTTAACAATTCAGCAGCTTGTTTGGATAATTTTTTGTCAACATCTAATACAACGTATCCAATTTCTTCGTTTGTTTTTAAGTATTGACCTACTATGTTGATTTCGTGTTTGGATAACTCGGTATTAATTGCACTCAATACTCCTGGTACATTATCATGAATGTGTAAAATTCGGTGTGCCCCGTCTACAGGTGGTAAATTGATAGCAGGAACTGTATGCGAACCGGATGTGATACCCTTTTCAAGAAAATAAAGCAGTTTGCTGCTCACATCTTCTCCAATGTTTTCTTGTGCTTCTTCGGTGCTGCCTCCAATGTGTGGAGTTAAGATAACATTTTTCAAACCTTGTAGCGGAGTAGTAAATGCATCGCCATTTTTTTCCGGTTCCCAAGGGAATACATCTATTGCTGCACCACTCAAAGCCCCACTTTGTAAAGCCTTTGCAAGGGCGTCTATATCTACCACTTCGCCACGAGCGTAATTAATTAAAATTGCTCCTTTTTTAAATTGGGCAAGTACTGCTTCGTTGATTAAGTTTTTCGTTTGTTTTGTTTCGGGCACATGCAACGAAACGATGTCGGCATTTGCTACCAATTCTTCCATACTTGCAACAGAATTGGCATTACCTAAAGGTAGTTTTGTTTCTGTGTCGAAAAAGATGACTTTCATTCCCAAACTTTCGGCAAGCACACTTACCTGACTGCCAATGTTTCCGTAGCCAATTAAACCGAGTGTTTTACCACGCAATTCAAAACTGCCTTTGGCATCTTTATTCCAAATACCTTCATGCGCCGATTTGTTTTTGTCGATAATACGACGAATTAATACAATGCTTAAACCCACAATTAATTCGGCTACACTCCTAGTATTGCTGTAAGGCGCATTAAAAACGGTAACTCCGTGTTTGGTTGCAGCTTTTAAATTTACTTGATTCACACCAATGCAAAAACAGCCTATTGCTTGCAACTTATTAGCTGCTTCTAATACGCGAGGAGTAATTTGTGTTTTGCTACGAATACCAATTAAATGAACATCTTTAATGGCTTCGATTAAATCGTCTTCAGATAAGGCACCTGCTAACTTTTTTACATTGGTATATCCATTTTGTTTAAAAAGTTGCACAGCTTTCTCGCTAATGTTTTCTAAGAAAAGAATGTTGATTTTTTCTTTTGGGTAACTTGTTAATGCTTCTTTACTCATGGCGCAAAACTAAATATTTATTTTGTTCGTTTTTTCAAATCAAGTTTGGGTATCGTTATTTTTTTATAAAGTAGTCATGATAAAAAATATCTTTCAATTGACTATTAACAATTTATAGATGTGCGAAAATAGCTTTTGTTTGCTTGCAACTACGTGATATTGGTCATTTGTTGGTAATAATGATAGTGTACTCCCTTTTGCGATTGTAAGGAGTTAGCTAACATTGAGCGGGCTACTACCCTATCTTGTATTGGTTTGTATTTATTTAATGCACCTACAAAAAATACACTTAACCATTTAAAAATTGCGGTGGCTATTTTTTCACCCGGTCTAAACGAGCCACGATCGCCTATTAAAAATGATGGACGGAATATATGAAGCGATTCAAAATGACAATCAATCAACGCATTTTCTAGGCGGCCTTTGAGTTGCAAGTAAAAATTTCGGGCGGACGCATTGGCGCCAATGGACGATACCAACAAAAATTGACTGTAAGCTAATTGCCTAGCTCTTGCAGCAACGGCAAGTGGTATTCCCAAATCAATTTGCTCGTACAAGGTTTTGTTGCCTCCCACTTGTTGCATGGTAGTACCTATACAACAGAAAACAGCATCCGCAGGGGGGATATTGTCAACCCAATTGGGCAAAGAAAAATCTACCACCCTAACTACAAGCTTGGCATGTTGCCAAATTACCGGCTTCCTTACCAACAAAAATACTTGCTCATAATGCTCATTTTCAAGCAATTGAGCGGTAACCTGTTTGCCAATTAAACCGGTTGCACCAATAACCAATGCTTTCAATAATGCCATTATCCTTAATTTAGTGGCATGCAAATTCATGAAAATTTTTCATTAAAGCCGCTGAATACTTTTGCTATTGCTGCCAAAGCTCGTTTTTTTGCTTCTTTTTCTTCTGTTGAAGAATTGCAAAGCTTACTGAATACCAAATACTTTCTTGATGGTAATCAACCTATTATTTTAGGTGGTGGCAGCAACATTTTATTTACCAAAGATGTGGATGGTTTTGTATTAAAAAATGATTTACGGGGAATATCTGTTGTAGCGGAGGATGATGTATTTTACTACGTAAAAGCAGCCGCGGGCGAAGTGTGGCATCAACTAGTGGAATATTGTTTGCAGCACAACTACGCTGGATTGGAAAACTTAAGTTTAATACCCGGAAATGTAGGTGCTAGTCCCATGCAAAATATTGGTGCTTATGGCGTAGAAATCAAAGATGTATTTCATGAATTAGAAGCGCTACATGTAAAGGAACACTACCTACGTACCTTCACTTTAACAGAATGCGCATTCGGATATAGGGAAAGTATTTTTAAAAAAACGCTCAAAAATCAATTCATTATTTTGAATGTAACATTTAAGTTGCGTAAAGCACCTGTTTTTAATACCTCGTATGGCGCAATAGAGCAGGAACTTAATAAAATGAGGGTAACCACCTTGAGTATACAGCATATTGCCCAAGCCGTAATTCAAATTAGACAAAGTAAATTGCCCGACCCCAAAGTAATGGGTAATGCAGGTAGTTTTTTTAAAAATCCAACTATTAGCGCAGCCTCTTTTGTTTCCTTACAGCAGCTGTGGCCAACAATTCCCTTTTACGAAGTACCTCAACAACTTTACAAAATACCTGCCGCGTGGTTAATTGAACAATGTGGATTTAAGGGATACAGAAAAGGCGATGCCGGTTGCAACCCTTTGCAACCACTCGTATTGGTCAATTATGGCGCAGCTTCGGGTGCAGAAATTATTGCTCTTTCCCAAATGATTATTGATGCGGTACAAAACCGTTTTGGTATTGTATTGGAGCGAGAAGTAAACATACTGTAAAAATAAAATAAACACACATATACAACTACATCTTTTTACAGCCAAATTACTGCACATCTGCTGAACGGTGCCAACGCCACTAGTGCTATATGGTTGTAACGGCTCTTGGCTCACACACCCAAATAGGCTACCATGTAGCCTTAACTCCTTTGTGGGCAAGTATTTTATTCTGTTTTGTACAGTACCCATTCGGCTAGGCTTGGCTGCTTGGCATTGCGAACAATGAGTTGAAATTTTTGTGCTTTAATGGGCGTAAAGTCTTTTAGTTGGCCTGCCCCATTGGTAACTACTTGTACCACCGATTTCCATTCGGAACCGGTCCAATACAACAATTCGTGGTGCTGTTTTTTATGGCTAAGTACCCCATCCGCAGCAGCAGTTTCTATTAATCCAATCGCTTGAATGGTTTCGGGCTTTCCCAAATCTATTGTTAAAGTAGCGGTGGTATCGCCCTTTGGTGCTTGCCAACGAGTGTGCGGATTATTATCGGTTAACCATGCCGCATTACTTGCCGAATCGGCAACGCTAGCCAACACTTTTTTACCCACCGACGGCGCAGGCGTAATAGCGGGTTCTCCTTTAAATGTTACTTCAATTACCGCAGCACGTTTATCTGGACTATAAGCCGGCAAATGAATGGTACTTACCCCGTTGGCAAAACTAACGGGCAACGGCGCTTTTGGGTGAGCCAATAAATGAGCACGCATTATTTTATTGTTCATAGGTACCACCAATTGTTGGTTGGTCGGCCATTGAAACACATGCAGGTACAATGTTTGCCCTTTACGTGTAGCCCTACCCCACGACAAATATGGAAAAGGGCTTGCCGTGGTACCGTATATGGCCTGCCCGTTTTGTTGCAACCACTGACCAATATCGAGTAGGTTGTTTTGGCAAACTTCGGGAATAACGCCGTAAGGATTAGGGCCCACATTCAACAAAAAGTTGCCGCCTTTGCTCACAATATCAATCAGTTTTTGCAAAATATCTTTGGTGCTCTTCCATTTATCGTCGTAAGCATTGTAGCCCCAATTACCGTTCATGGTCATACATACTTCCCAATTTCGGTCGGGAAAGCCGGTAGCGGGAATAAATTGTTCGGGTGTTTCCAAATCGCCA
>JAIXOS010000280.1 GCA_027486695.1 Chitinophagaceae bacterium
AAAAAAACAAAAAAAAAAGCGCTCAAAAAGCCATCTTTACCATACACAACATCATCCAATTACCGGTAAAAGAACTGCCAAGCAGTCTAGTGTATATGTCGCATAACATGGGGAGATACGATTTTTATTGCTACCTACACAACAAGTACCCAACCATGGAGCCAAGCACCTTAGTACGCATCATTCATTACAAAATTTTTTTTCCTAGTCTTGTAAACTAGTTTGCAAAAACTGTAAATTTGTTTACATGGGTAAGCATTTCAAACTAACCTTTAAAACCAAGCCATACATTGTAAAGTACTTACAATTTGTATATGGCAATCCCATTTCGCTCGACATTAGCGATTACACCGGTTTTGTAATTTCTTCCCTGCTCGAAAAAAACGTATACCCCGATCGTAACAAAAAATGCATTCAAAGCGGCATACACAAACTCACTACCGATTGCACCATCCAATTGCCGCCATCCTGGTTAAATCATTACCGCTATGGCGTTGATTTGTCCGAAAAAAAAACCATCTACCTCAATCGGTTGCTAGAGTTGGAATTCAAGCAAAAGCTCGTGCTCTTTGTTCAAATCAAATTGATCAAAGAGCCGCGGTACAAAGGGTATGAAAAGGCGCTGATGGATTTTTGCGATATGTACAAAATCAATGTTCCAGAAGACATCACTTTCGAGGCCATCAAACAAATGGAATATCGCTACCGTCCGGTTGTGGTGAACAATTTTCAAAAGTTCATACAGCCCCAATTTGTGCAAGGCGAGCTGTCCTTTTAATTCCCAACCCATCCAACCAATTTTACACAATGCAAACACTCAGTAAAATAAATACAGGCAGCTATGTTGGCGGCTTTTGCCTATTTTACTACACGCCCATCCAAAACATTGCAAGCATTGCGGCTCCCAATCCACAAACGAAGTATTTGGAAGCAGAACCCGTTTTGGTAGCGGGCAAAAATTGGTATGGGCCTATTTCTATCAACAAAAACGCCCTTGGCTTCCAGGAGTCGGGCGATAATACGCCCCAAGGCTTGCTATTCAAAACCAAAGTCAATGGCTTTCAAGGCGGCAGCATTGCATCGCAATGGGTAATGCTTACCCAAATGTTGCAATACAAATATTGCTTGGTGGCCAAGCTGCGCAGTGGTGGCTTTTGGCTGCTCATTGGCAACCAAGCAATAGGGTGCAGTTTTGGTTACGATTACAGCGCACCTAGTGGCAACAATAGCACAGGTACACAATTTACGTTTGCGCTTGAATCTGCACTCAATGCCCAAGTGCTCACTAGCTTTTCGGGCAGTAGCAGCCAATTGCCGCCTGACATTTCGGGCATTCCTGAAGGTGGCAATATCAGCGTTTCCAAGCCCGAAACCATTCCCTTTAATACCGGTGGCGATACGGTTATTACCTGGACTACCGACCGTAAAACGAAATATGGCCTTTTCCCAACTATCGAAGTTTGGGCAGCGGATGGCAGCAATTATTATTTGGCAACTATGCCTATTGATGCAATTGGCAATCCTCCAACACAATTTATTGTCCGCAACAACGGCGGCAACGGATACATCAAAATAAGTTAAGCATGAAAAATTACCTTTTACTACTGGCATTACTGCCATTGTTTGCCCAAGCACAAAGCACGCAGCGCATTGAAGCAGATAATATTCTGCTGCAAACACGAACGCCTCAAATCAGCAATGCCAATGTTACCGTAAATGGCACGATGAAAATTACTTCGGTAGCCAATGGTGGCAATACCGATAGCTTGCTAGTAATCGCCAACGGCACACTCAAGCGTGTGAGCCGTTCTAGTTTTGCCACTGATTACGTGAGCAAAACCATTCGCGATACCACTACTGCAATTAAAGTGTTTACAAGTCCTATTTATACCGACTCCATTTATACGGGCATGATTTTGCCCAGGTATGCTTATGTACTTATTTATAAGCCATTCATGCAAGACCCGGAAGTGAATCAAGGCAGCCGATTGCGCTTTACTACCAATACGCAGAACTATGCAGACTTGCGAAACAATCCTGCCGATTACAGCCCATCACCCGATAGAAGAAGATCGTTTTACCTGCCCAATTCTATCGCTTCCGATACATTGGCCACCAAAACCGATTTGGCCAATTATGTACCTCAGTCACGTACCATCAATGGCGTTGATTTATCAGCTAATCGCACTTTTACCACCAACAACATTAGCGAGGGCGATAATCTCTACTATACCAATGCAAGAGCACGGCAAGCCATTAGCCTAACCACTACAGGAACGGGAGCAGCAACCTATAACAATAGTACCGGTGTGCTGAATGTGCCAACGAATAGCAGTGGCGGGGTTACTGTTGGTACTTATGCACAACGTATTGCGATTTCACCAACAGCAGGGCAGCAATTTTATCAGAATAATGAAAATGATGGGTTATATGTAGGTAATGGTGCCACATGGGAAAAAATGGGAAGTAGTTTGCTATTTCAAGAAGAATTTTTAGCAAATTATAGTAATCAAACTTCAATTAGTTTACCTTATTTAATTGGAAATGTAAGTGGAACAAGTGCCAATTTTTCTACACCTAGTGGAGTAAGTAACAGTTATTCATATGGGTTATTGCAAATGAATACAGGCACAACTACAACTGGCTTAAGCAGAATTTATTACAATTTTACTGGCGTTAGTAATCTGCATTTTGCAAACACAGTAACTTATACAGAGTACCTTGTTTACATTCCAACTCTATCTGACGCTACTGAAACATATGTACTAAAAGTTGGAGATGAAAGTAATGTTACCCAAACGGTATCTAACAACAACACACAATTCCGATATACACATGGCGAAAATAGCGGAGCGTGGAGCGTACAATATCGAACCAATAGCGGTACAGGTACTAATGTAACAACAGGCGTAACAGTTGCAGCGGCAACTTGGTATCGGTTGGGTATTAAGCGGATATTTCCAAACGACATGGTGAGCGGAACGCTGACTGTTGAATTTTACATAAATGGTACGTTAACGAATAGCGTAGCAGCTTCGCCTGTATGGTATATTGGCGTTCCTGCATTTGTTGGTATTTACAAAAGTGCAGGCACAACAAGTCGTAGCGTAGTTGTTGATTACATTAAACATTACAAACTAAAATAACATTTTATGATACAAATTAATCCCATTCCATTGCCTTTTTTTGGCATTATTACTCATGTAAAGCCCTTGGTAAAAGACTTTAATTTATCGGAAAATTGCGCAGTCATTACCCTACAATTGTACAGCAATACAGGTGAACTGTACAAGAGTATAGAGCAGCCAATTGCGCAAGAAATTATGGACAATTGGGGTACGGACAACACCCCTGTTGTGGATTGGGCATTGGCGCAAAATGGTATTCAGCGTTTGGCGTAAAAAGTCCTGTCCTTTCCCGCCAAAAATCAGCGTAATAAGTTTACATCCTAAATATTCATCACCAAATTAAAAAGCACATGAAAAAATGGATGCTCTCCTTGCTCTTATGCATTGGCATCGCCAAACTGAGCAATGCGCAATTGGTACGCCCAATTACGCCAACCAAAACCACGCTATCGGCGACCGATACAGCGTATGCCACTTTACCTGTAGAGCCAACTTTTAAGTCGGCACGGGCTTATGTAACCAAAGTTTCCGGAACGGTAGGCGGTAAAGTGTACCTGATTGCCGATTATGGCGATAGCAACTGGGAAAGGCTCGATAGCCTAACGTTGAACAACCAAACGCTCAACTACAAGTTGTTTACCATCCCAAACAACAATTTTACCTACGTGAACTACCGAATACAGTTTATCACCAATAGTGGCACACAGTCGGTAACACCATCGGTCAAGTACTTACGAAGAAGTTAATATTGGGTTTTGGGTTATGGGTTTTTGATTGAAAAAAGGTGAAAGGTGCTGTCCTTTCGCCTTTTTTGCTTTTATCCCACTTTTACACCATGCAAAACGGCTTTCATACACTATCAGCAATTCTCCGCGGCAAATGGCTCATTGAGCACAACTATGCTATGGCACATTTGCCAATGGTAGCGCAAATGATAGATAAGAACAATGAAGCTGCATACGACAATAGCGCAGCTTACAAAGGACGATTGCACAATAGTGAAATTGAAGAAAACAAACCGGCACGCATGACAATGGCACATGCCGCTGCCAATGTGTATTCAGTAAATCCGTACAGCTCACTCACCATGGTGCCCGAAGGCAGCATAGCCATGGTGAACATTACAGGCCCTATACTCAAGTATGGCGACTACTGTACCTATGGCAGCCTTGAATATGCAAGCCTTTTCAACAAGCTCAGCAAAATGTCAGGCATCAAAGGCATAATAGCCAACATTGATAGCCCAGGCGGTCAGGTAGATGGAACGGCTACCCTTGCCGATACCATCAATCAAGTCAGCCAAATCAAACCCGTTATTGGCATTGTACAAGATGGCATGTCGGCTAGTGCAGGTTATTGGATAGCGAGCGCCTGCAACGAGCTATATGCTACGCAAGCAACAGATATGTTTGGCAGCATTGGCGCATTTACTACGCTGATTGATTATGTGCCTGCACTGGAGAATATGGGCGTTGTGGTGAAGGAAATATACGCACCACAAAGTGCCGATAAAAACAAAGCTGCCAAAGATGCGCTTGCCGATAAGCCGGAATTGATACAGGAAGAATTGCGCATGATTGTAGAAAAATTCATTGGCGCAGTGAAGCAAAACCGTAGCAGCCGACTAGATACCAAAGCCAACGATCCATTTACCGGTAAAATGTTTTTTGCCAAAGAAGCGCAACAAATAGGCTTGATTGATGGCATTCAAACCATGGATTATGTGGTAAACAGGG
>JAIXOS010000495.1 GCA_027486695.1 Chitinophagaceae bacterium
TCATAGAGCAACTTAAAGGGCTGAAATACATTTATCGCCCAGACATAGTTGACAGGAAAACGCTTGAGCAAAACTTCAAAGAAAAATTTGAAGAACTCAACCGTATTCACTTAACAGAAAACGAATTTTTAAGACTTAGAGAGGAAATAATCAAACCAGATGTATTCGCTGCTTCCAAACTCTTGCGTGAAAGACAATATTTTCAACGTGAAGATGGAACGCCCTTGCATTATACTTTGGTGAACATCAAAGATTGGTGTAAGAATGACTTTGAAGTTATCAGTCAATTACGGATCAACACAGAAAATAGCCATCAACGCTACGACATCATTTTGCTGATTAACGGCTTGCCTGTTGTGCAAATCGAGTTGAAGAAACTGGATATTTCTCCAAGAAAAGCAATGCAGCAAATTGTAGAATACAAAAACGAGCCTGGCAATGGTTATGGAAATTCGCTGCTTTGCTTTATGCAGTTATTTATTGTGAGCAATCGAACTAACACGTACTATTTCGCAAACAACAAGAAAATTTCCCACCTTGAAAAAAAAAAAAAAAAATTTCTGACCAAGTGTACACTTGGTGAATTAATTAGTAAGTATATGGTACTGATTGAGAGTGAACAGAAGTTACTCGTAATGCGACCATATCAGATTTATGCAGTTAAAGCAATCGTTAATTGCATTCAGCAGAATAGAGGCAATGGCTACATTTGGCATACAACAGGAAGCGGAAAAACTTTGACTTCTTTCAAAACTTCTACCCTACTGAAAGACAATCCTGACATTGAGAAATGTTTGTTTGTAGTTGACCGAAAAGACCTTGACAGACAAACCCGTGAAGAATTCAATAAATTTCAAGAAGGCAGTGTAGAAGAAAATACCAATACGGAAACTTTAGTAAGACGATTACTTTCTACCGACTATGCAGACAAAGTAATTGTTACCACCATTCAAAAATTAGGACTTGCACTTGATGGTACACAAAAGAAAAACTATAAAGAACGCTTAGAGCCTTTGAGCAAAAAACGAGTTGTATTTATTTTTGATGAATGCCACCGCTCACAATTTGGCGATAATCACAAGGCGATTAAAGAGTTTTTTCCAAATGCACAATTATTTGGTTTTACGGGTACACCAATTTTCGAAACGAATGCGACTTACGTTGTGCGTGAAAGAGAAGAGGCAAAGTATAAGGAGACAAAAGATATTTTTGAACACGAACTGCATAAGTACACAATTACACACGCCATTGACGACCGAAATGTTTTAAAATTTCATATTGACTATTTCAAGGGAAAAGGCAACCAAAATCCAAAGCCGGGAGAAGCCATTGCACAACAAGCTGTTGCAGAAGCTATTTTAGAAAAGCACGACACCGCAACAAATTCAAGAAAATTCAATGCAATTTTAGCGACAGCTTCTATCAATAACGCCACTGAATACTATCAGCTATTCAAGGAAATTCAAAAAAAGAGACAAGTTGAAAATCCTAATTACATTCCTTTGAACATCGCTTGTGTGTTTTCTCCACCATCACAACTTATTTCTAATATTGGCGACCAACAAGCTCAAAAGAATGCTGCTGATATTAAGCAGTTACAAGAGGATTTGATAAATGAACGTGAGGACAACAAACAGAATCCAGAAGAAAAGAAACAAGCATTAACGGAAATTATTGCGGATTACAATAAGCAGTATAAAACCAATCACAGTATCAATGAATTTGATTTGTACTATCAAGATGTACAAAGACGAATCAAAGACCAACAGTATAGCAACAAAGATTATTCACACGAAAACAAGATTGACATAACAATAGTCGTAGATATGTTGCTAACTGGTTTTGATAGTAAATATCTCAATACTTTGTATGTAGATAAGAACCTGAAATACCATGGACTTATTCAAGCATTTTCAAGAACAAATCGTGTATTAAATGACACTAAACCTTACGGCAATATTTTAGATTTCCGTTCACAACAAGAAGCCGTAAACCAAGCGATTGCACTTTTTTCAGGAGAGGACAAGGATAGAGCAATTAAAATATGGATGGTTGACCCTGCTCCAATTGTAATGGAAAACTATCAAAAGGCAGTTGAGGCTTTAGGGATATTTATGAAAGAGCAGAATTTGGTAAACGAACCACAAGAAGTTTATAATCTTAAAGGTGATGCAGCACGAATTACATTCGTAAAAAACTTTAAGGAAGTTCAAAGGCTTAAAACCCAATTAGACCAATACACAGATTTAGACGAAAAACAAAAAGCAAAAATTGAAGCGATTTTACCTAAAGAAACTTTGCAGGAGTTCCGTAGCTCATATATAGAAACAGCCAAACAGTTAAGAGAAATTCAGCAAAAAGACGGAGACCAAGCACCTCCTGAAATACAACAATTGGATTTTGAATTTGTGTTGTTTGCTTCTGCTGTAATTGATTATGACTACATAATGAATCTGATTGCTGACAGTACACAGAAAAAACCTGCTAAGCAAAAGATGACCAAGGCACAAGTAATTAGCTTGCTTAAATCTAATTCCAACTTAATGGATGAGGAAGAAGATTTAACGGAGTACATTAATAGTTTGGATTGGGAAAGCGGACAAGATGTAGATTCGCTTCGCAAAGGTTACATTACGTTCAAGGACAACAAATACAATAAAGAATTAGCAGCTCTTGCCCACAAACACGGTTTGCTAACGGCAGACATGAAAGCGTTTGTAGAAATGGTAATGAACCGAATGATTTTTGACGGTGAAAAATTGACTGACCTTTTAGAGCCATTGAATTTGAGTTGGAAAGAACGCAGAGTAAAAGAACTGGCACTAATGGCAGATTTAGTACCACAATTTAAAAAACTTGCCCAAGGGCGTGAAATATCAGGATTAGCAGCGTATGAGTAAAGACAAAAAAATATTACCCGAATTGCGTTTCCCTGAGTTTTCAAATAAAGAAACTTGGGCTAACAGAAAACTATCAGATGTACTCTTTGAACACAAGGAAAAAAGTACAGGGGATGAAGAGGTATATTCTGTTTCAGTTCATAAAGGCGTTATTAATCAAATTGAACATTTAGGACGTGTATTTGCTGCAAGTAATACTGAAAATTACAAGAGAGTATTGTCAGGGGATATTATATATACTAAAAGCCCGACTGGTGATTTTCCTTTTGGAATCATAAAGCAAAGTAAAGTATCAAAGCCAGTTATTGTGTCGCCCTTGTACGGAGTTTTTAAACCTGAAACAACTGACCTCGGGATTATTTTAGATGCTTATTTTGAATACCCTGAAAGAACAATTAATTATTTGTCATCTATTATTCAAAAAGGCGCAAAAAATACCATAAACATTCACAACGATACATTCCTTTCAAAATCTTTAGTTCTTCCACTTGATAAAAAAGAGCAAAGTAAAATTGCTTCCTTTCTTTTATCAATAGATGAGTTAATTATAACGAATGGTGAAAAGTTAGAATTACTCAAAGAACACAAAAAGGGCTTGGTAAAAAATCTTTTCCCTCAAGCGGGTGTAAAAGTTCCCAAATATCGCTTTAAAGAATTTTCTAAAGATGGGTCTTGGAAGGAAAATAAACTGTGGGAAATAGGTAAAATAACTTCAGGAGGTACGCCCAACCGTTCAAATAGTGAATTCTGGAATGGTGATATTCCTTGGGTGAGTACAACTTTGATTGATTTTAATGTAATAAATGAAGTGAACGAGTATATAACAGAATTTGGTCTGAAAAATTCATCAGCTAAAATATTCCCCAAAAACACTATACTAATGGCAATGTACGGACAAGGAAAAACTAGAGGTAAAGTAGCTATTCTTGGAATTAAAGCTGCGACAAACCAAGCTTGTGCCGCAATTATATTAGATAAACAATACAACTATGAGTTCGTATTTCAATACCTATCTGCGAATTATGAGGAAATAAGGAAAATGAGTAATAGCGGAGGACAGGCAAATTTAAGTGGTGCGTTAGTGGAAAATATTTCAATTCCAATTCCACCCAATCCGAAAGAACAGCAAAAAATTGCTTCCTGCCTTTCTGTATTAGATGAAATCATTAAGGCACAATCGGAATTGATAGAGCAATTGAAACTGCATAAAAAAGGTTTGATGCAACGTTTATTTCCCAAAACGATAGATTAAAAGATGAAAAATATAAAAGAAATTGCAAATCAAATATTAGAGATACCACAAACAATTAGTGTGATATATGCTTTCAATGCAACTGGTAAAACAAAACTTTCAGTTGAATATAAGGAAATTACGAAAGCGGACAATGGAGGAAATCATTCTGGAGTTTATTATAATGCTTACAGCGAAGATTTATTTGTTTGGGATAATGA
>JAIXOS010000045.1 GCA_027486695.1 Chitinophagaceae bacterium
GCATAGCCACGCACATGTGATCTGCCTCAATAATAACGGCAACATCATCTGTTCCTAGAGCCTCTTTTAGCATGTTCGCAATTTGCACTGTCATGCGCTCTTGCACTTGCGGACGTTGTGCAAAGTACCTAACAATGCGGTTTAGCTTAGATAATCCTACAACCTTACCATTTGGAATGTATGATACGTGAGCTTTACCGATAATTGGCACAAAATGGTGTTCGCAAACACTATGAAAGGAGATGTTTTTTTCTACCAACATGTTTTTATATGGGTATCTATTGTCGAATAGTTTGGCAATAGGAAGGTTTTTTGGATCAAGCCCTTTAAACATTTCTGTTACATACATTTTGGCAACACGGTGAGGCGTTCCACTTAAACTATCATCGTTTAAGTCGAGACCAAGAATGAGCATAATCTCTTTAAAATGTTTTTCAATGAGCTCAATTTTCAACTCATCATCTAATGCAAAGGCATCTTCGCGAAGAGGTGTTTCCATTGAAAAACCTGCATGACTTTCGCCCATCTCTTCATGGGTCATATGCTGATTTTTAATTTCCGTTGTATTCAACGAAGTTTCTTTCTGTTTCATAAAGAATTACTTTAAGTTTAAGGTGTGTTGGAATTTTAGAACGTAATTTATTCCATATTACCACTGCAATGTTTTCTGCTGTAGGGTTGGGGTTTTTGAACTCATCACAATCGAGATTGAGATTTTTATGATCAAAGGCATCCTCTACTTCTTGCTTTATCCAAGTGCTTAGTTGTTTCATGTCGATAAGATAACCACTGATTGGATCAACTTCACCAATAACAGTTACAATCAAATCATAATTATGTCCATGATAATTTTTGTTATTACAGTTGCCAAAAAAGGCAAAATTTTCTTCATCCGTCCAAAGAGGAACATGTAATCTGTGTGCGGCATTAAAGTGAGCTTTTCTTGAAACTGCAATTTCCATAATTATACAAAGGTAATAGGATTGAACGCGGCATGTAGTTTTAATTTTCCCTACAAGCTTTGTTTAATGTTATAAGTTAAGAGTTGTACAAAATGTTTTTTTAGGGTTCAAAAATGTCCTTTTAGCAACTAAAAATAGATTGTAAATGTCTGTTTATTATCACAAAATATGACATTCTAACAGGCGTTAGGCATATTTAAAAAATTTATCAGTTGAAAATCAACATTTTATGATTTGTTTAACGAAAATTTATAATTGTTAAACAAAATCGCTTGCATCTCTCATTATTATCCTCATATCTTTGTTTAACAAATCGAAAGAAAACCTAAACAACATGACTGCAATAGAATTCAAAAGAATGGTTGAAAGAGAAGCAAAGCCTTTAAGACAATACGCTTATCAATTAACAAGAAATGTAGAAGATACCAATGACCTTGTTCAAGAAACAATGTTAAAGGCTTTTACATATCAAGATAAATTTGAAAGTGGTACAAACTTAAAAGGATGGTTGTACACAATCATGAAGAACACATTTATTAATAACTATCGCAGGATGGTTAAGCGTAATACTTTTATCGATCAAACTGATAATGATTTTTATTTAGATAGTGTTGCACCACTTGTAAAAAATGATGGGGAGCAAAAGTTTGTTCGAACCGACATTGAATCTGCAATAAGTAAATTACCTATGAGTTTGAGTAAACCATTTACCATGAATGTAAAGGGCTTTAAGTATCATGAGATTGCGGAAATTCTTAGAATACCAATTGGTACTGTAAAGACGAGGATATTTGTAGCTAGAAGACAACTCAGAAATAGTCTTTCTATGTATGGGAAAATGTATGGTTACAGTAATTCAGAAATGGAAGCAGCCTAAGAATAACCAAATTTTTTTGAAAGCAGTTTAGCAATAAACTGCTTTTTTTGCGCTTAATTTTGTATGATTGTGTGTTGAACCAATATTATGAGAAAGCTATTTAACACTGCGGTATTCATTCTCCTAAGTTTAGGAGCCTTTGCACAATTCGGAAGTTTTAAGAAACGTGCTGATATTGAAAAGTTTAAGGATACAAGGTTAATTATTGTTTTATTACAAGATAGCGCATACAATGCTTCTGTAATTGCCGCGGTAGAGCGTTATTGGACCTATACTGGTTATGATTTTGCAGAAGATACTGCCTTGTATAGGTTCAAAAAAGGAGACTTTGCCTTCCTTTATTTTAGTAAAAGTAAAGGTTCAAAAATTAAGGCTAAGGTAGCTAGTTCAGAAGAGGACATGAATGCGTTTGTAATTACAAAGAAATTTTCACGCCGAATCACACCAGATATTTTATTGGCATCTGCTTATGCAGGAAATAGAATAGATACCGCAGATTGGGATGCAGAAGCAACAAGAGGAATTCAGCTTTTAAATAATTATTTTAATTATGCAATTCAAGCAACTTCTGATGGTGAGATTTCTGCAAGCAGAATGATGAACAATTACCCTTCTGACAAAAGTCAGTTGGTTGATAAAAAGCTGTTGATAGAAGACAAGCAATTGGATTTAAAAGGAAAAGAAGATGCCATGACTTTGTTCAATGGTGATGTAGAAGAAGTTGATATCGAGGAAATTCAGAAATCTATAAAGTGGCAAGACAATTCATTGGTTTATTTTTATTATTCTAAAGATGAAAAGTTTTGCAACAAACTTTTGATTTGGATGTCTTTTATTCAAAATGTCAATCTGGTCTAACTTTACTAATGTCAAA
>JAIXOS010000213.1 GCA_027486695.1 Chitinophagaceae bacterium
GATGTATACCACAATACATTGCTTCCTTTCGCAGTTAAAGTGGCAGTTTTGTCGCCCATACAAAAAATGGTTGTATCGGCTACAATTGGTGCATTGGGAGAAGCACAAACAAACAATCCGCCATCGGAAGTGCCATTATCAAAATTTTCATTAAACTGTGTAAGCACCGTATTTAAATCGGTAACGCTATAGACAGCACTGCAACCGCCAATAACTGCATTGGCTTGATCAATAATAAACGCTACTTTTTTTCCTTTAAATACCCCTTCACCTTTATATTCCAATTGGGTTAGGGTACGACTGTTTTTGCCAAAAGCCACATCGTAGCCATCAAAACCAACATTCAATGTAGCGGCTAACAACTGCCCAGCCAAAACAGTCAAATTTTTACTCACCACATTTTCTTGTATTCCGCCTTTGAGTAATGAGGGTGTGCCTCCTTGCGGCAAAAAACTGCTAATGGCACTAGCATTTGTAAATGTGATTGCATTTTTTGCACAACCAATAGTAACCCTCTTTGCACCAAAAGCTTTACTAAAATGTGCATACATATAACTTGCTGCGTTTTCGCCCTTGGCAGGTGCACCCCAACCACCTTGTGTAAACGTTGTAAATCCTTTACAACTGCCACATTGTGCAGACAAACAGAGGGAAAATAAAGAAGTGGTTAGCAGTACTACGATACTTTTTATAATGGTGGTGCTTTTCATAACAGCTAGTTTGATGTTTGGTATTGGTAGGTAACCAAATTTTGTACACCTTTTAGACCAACGTCGAAAAAAGCAGAAAAAGCCCTGACAATCAACAACAAAATAAATTTTCACCATGCCCCCAAAAATTACTAATCGTATTTTTTGTCTTAAAAAAGAACAGATTTTCCCATTTAGAGAATAGCGAACCCACTATAACATCCATCAATGTTTGTGCCCCAATCCAAAGGAGTTAGCAGATGCAATACAAAGTGCAAAGAGTAATAACAAAACTTGCTGAAATCAAGTAAGAAAATACAACTAGGCCAAATAAAGTGGCCTCTTTAACTAATGATAAATAGTTAAAGAAATGAAAGATGATTGTTTCAGTAGTATGAAAAATGAAATTTCGGGAATAAACAGTACTTTCCAATAACCCTAGTAACCTGACAATTGTAGGTGTTTTTGGTGTAGGCTAAATGAAGGTTACATCCATTAATTCCAACCCTAAAAAAGGTGGAAATCTGTTATTATGCTTATTTCTTCTTGGGTAGCACCAAACTGTCTGCAGGATAGTTGGCTTTAATACTATCTTGTATGGATTTAAACCAACTTACCAATGTAGTTTTTTCTTCTTTGGTTAATATTGCATTTTTGTGTATCCATGTATAGCTGTTTAAAGGCATTTCGCCCTCTTCTACTTCCTCTATACATTCGTGCATTTTTTTGTATTGTTTGGCTATTCGATAACTAGCAAATTCGTCAAAATTGATTTCATGTTTGCCTTCATCTACGTGATGATTTAACCACCACGCTACCGGTTGCAAATTGTTGTACCATGGATAATAAGTATTGTTGCTATGACAATCGTAACACGCTTTAATCAAAGTAGCTTCCACAGCTACGGGTACCGGATACAACTTACTGATGTGATGGGTTGCTTTGGCTGTTTGTATATTTTTGTCCGGACGAATAAATTGAATAACTACCAATAACACTAAAATGCCCAATCCTACTTTTTTCATTGTATTTTTCATAATAATTCTATTATATACCAGTAACTAGTTGCGTTTCTTTGGGTAAATATAAACCATTCCGCTAAGTGGTTACTTAAAAATCAACCGTTGCTTAAGTGCAATCCTTATCAAATCTGCAAAAATCAAATACATTTAAATTTTATTCATTAAAAAATATTAAAAAAACCTATTTTTAAAACTCGATTGGCTTGCAATCCATAGATACATAAATAATTTAATCATTATGGCTATAAGAGTAGCAATTAACCACAAGACCACTTATCAGTACGACAGATTGGTTTCATTATCGCCACATGTATTTCGTTTAAGACCTGCTGTGCATTCCCGAACACCTATTGAAGCCTATTCGCTAAAAATTTCGCCAAGCGAACATTTTATCAATTGGCAGCAAGACCCGTTTGGCAACTATCAGGCACGGGTTGTTTTTCCCGAAAAAACCAAAGTACTTTCTGTAGAGGTAGAAGTGATTGCCAATATGGTGGTTATTAATCCTTTCGACTTTTTTGTTGAGGAATATGCAGAAACCTATCCTTTTCAATACCAAGGACAATTAACGAAAGAATTGATTCCCTACTTGGAAATAAGGGAAAAAGGCACATTACTTACCGAATGGCTTTTGGGTGTTGACACCAGCAAACGCAGCATTATCGACTTTTTGGTATACATCAACCAAAAGCTAAATCAAGATATTAATTACACCATCCGTATGGAACCGGGTGTACAAACCTGCGAAGAAACGTTGGGCAGGAGGTTGGGATCGTGCCGCGATTCGGCTTGGTTAATGGTACAAGTTTTGCGCCATTTGGGCTTGGCTGCTCGTTTTGTATCGGGCTACCTTATTCAGCTAACTGCCGATGTTAAAGCACTCGACGGGCCTTCGGGGCCAGAAGCTGATTTTACCGATTTGCATGCATGGACGGAAGTATACATTCCCGGTGCAGGTTGGGTGGGTTTAGACCCTACTTCGGGACTTTTTGCTGGCGAAGGCCACATTCCGCTAGCTTGTACACCCGATTATGCTAGTGCCGCTCCGGTTGTGGGTGCTACCGATGTTTGCGAAACCGAATTTAGTTTTTCCAATTCCGTTACGCGCATTCATGAAGATCCGCGCGTAACCAAACCCTATACGGAACACCAATGGGCCAATATTAACCAAACAGGACTCAAAGTAGATGCTGATTTAATGGCAGGCGATGTACGCATGACTATGGGAGGTGAACCCACTTTTGTTTCTATTGACGATATGGAAAGTGCCCAATGGAATACAGCTGCTGACGGCAAGGAAAAACGCATTCTCTCGCACGACCTCATATTTAAATTGCGCGAACAATTTGGCCCATCGGGTATGATTCATTATGGACAAGGCAAATGGTATCCTGGTGAGCCGCTACCGCGTTGGCAGTATGGTTTGTTTTGGCGTAAAGATGGCTACCCTATCTGGAAAAACATTGACCTCATTGCGCACGAAAAAATTGAAAAACAGTTCACTCACGAACATGCAGCACTGTTTACTGCCGAATTGGCCAAACATTTGGCCGTAAGTGTTGATCATGTTAGCGCTGCCTATGAAGATATCTTCTATTTTTTATGGACAGAAGGTAAAACACCGGTGAATATTGATTTAACAAAAGCCAATTTAAAAGATCCTATTGAGCGACGTACGCTCATAGAACTGCTGCACCAAGGGCTTGGCAATCCTGCAGGTTATGTTTTGCCTTTGCATTGGAACTATTATAGCCAACAATGGCAAAGCTGCAAATGGCAACTTAACCGCGAAAATCTGTTCTTAATTCCCGGCAACTCACCTATCGGTTTACGCTTGCCACTCGACAGCTTACCCGTGGTGGCCAAAGCCAAAATGCCGCAAAAAGTTGAACGTAGTTTGTTTGATGAGCTACCGGAATTAGACCATTTTCACGAAACCATTACTAGTCGTTACGGCACAGTTACCGAACATGTGCCACCACAAAAAAAGTGGATACCTACAGAAGCGCCGGCCGATAAAAAAGATACCAAACAGTCGTTAGTACCGCAGGAAAAAGAACCCGAAGAAATAGCCCCACTTTTTGAAGTGCCAACCATTAAAACAGCACTTTGTGTGGAAGCAAGGGAAGGTGTTTTGTATATCTTTTTACCTCCTATGGATTATTTGGAGCATTATTTGGATATGGTAGCGTGTATAGAAGCCACCGCTGCGGCCCTTCAAATGCCCATTCGAATAGAAGGGTACGAACCCCCGCGCGACTATAGAATGGAACGATTGGTGATTTCGCCCGATCCGGGCGTGATTGAAGTCAACATCCACCCCTCCAAAACTTGGCCCGAATTAAAACACAATATTGATACGTTGTACGAACAAGCCCGCTTGTCGCGTCTTGGTACCGAAAAGTTCATGCTCGATGGCCGACACACCGGTACGGGCGGTGGCAATCACATCACTATTGGCGGTGCAACACCTTCGGAAAGTCCGCTTTTGCGCAGACCCGATTTGTTACGTAGTTTGATTACTTATTGGCAACACCATCCGGGATTGTCGTACTTGTTTTCCGGAGCCTTTATTGGTCCAACAAGTCAAGCACCGCGTATTGATGAAGGACGAGAAGAGAAGTTGTACGAAATGGAAATTGCTTTTGACCAAATTCCGGATAATGGCTTTGT
Source organism: Chitinophagaceae bacterium (assembly GCA_027486695.1). Classification (GTDB taxonomy): domain Bacteria; phylum Bacteroidota; class Bacteroidia; order Chitinophagales; family Chitinophagaceae; genus Parasediminibacterium. Next base: position 4,385 of record JAIXOS010000213.1, read on the forward strand.
TCCATTTTGGCTAACCGACCGCTTGTTCCGACATTTATTAACCGATATTACCGGCAATACCCACCGTTCGGAATTTTGTATCGACAAATTATATTCGCCCGATAGTTCTTCGGGCAGATTGGGGATTTTGGAATTTAGGGCATTTGACATGCCGCCCCACAAGCACATGAGTTTGGTACAAATGCTGTTGATTCGGGCTTTGATAGCCAAGTTTTGGAAAAAACCGTACAAACACAACTTGGTAAGATGGGGTACCGAACTGCAAGACAAGTTTATGCTACCTCACTATGTACACCAAGATTTGAAAGATGTAGTGGCCGACTTAAACGATGCAGGATATGCTTTTGATATCAGTTGGTTTGATCCATTTTTCGAATTTCGCTTTCCACACTACGGATCGGTTCAATTGCAAAACATAACCATGGAAGTACGCATGGGTATAGAACCTTGGCACGTATTGGGCGAAGAAATGAGCAGTAGTGGTACAGCCCGCTTTGTTGACTCCTCTTTGGAGCGAGTGCAAATAAAACTGAAAGGTTTGAATGGCGACCGCTACATATTATTGTGTAATGGTGCAAGAGTACCTTTACGACCCACCGGCATTAACGAAGAATTTGTTTGCGGTATCCGCTACCGAGCATGGCAACCGCCAAGTGCACTGCACCCTACAATTGGAGTAGATACTCCGCTTACTTTCGATATCGTAGACACTTGGAATGGCCGATCTATTGGTGGATGCACTTACTATGTATCGCATCCGGGTGGCCGTAGCTACGACACCTTCCCTGTGAATAGTTATGAAGCCGAAAGCCGACGATTTAGTCGCTTTGGCAAAACGGCGCATACACAAGATGTATTGGTACCTAACACTACCCGCAATACCTTGTCTATCACGCAACATTTTATTGAAGCTAACCGACAACCTTATGTTGCCGATATTCCACCGGCATTGGAAAACAAAGAATATCCGTACACGTTGGATATGCGAAAACTTTGGAAAAAATAGCCCTGCCTTTATACAACTCCTTTACTTTTTCGCAAAGCCGTTTATTACACAATGAACGGCTTTGTGTTTTAGGGCATATTATATAGTTGATTACAACAACAAATATGTAAACGGGTGGTATACAAAGGAGAAAACTTAAACTAACTGTTGATTATGCAGGTTTTGAAAGCAAAAGCTACTCAGAACGCTACAACGCAGAAAAATGCCGTACACAGAGTGCAATAATGATCATCTACAACTAGTTGAGGCTATCATAATCCACCTTGCCTTGTAAAATATAATTTACTAGGAAGCACAAAACTTTTATCATAACTAAGATTTGAGGTAAACGCATTACCATTATCTGTAAGTTTCCACTCCATTTTTGTGCCATCATCTGAAATTAATACATAAAGACCGAGGAGTTTATTTTTTGAAATATCATATATACATCCACTATAATAAAATGGCTTTTTGTAAACCCAAGAAATTGATATAGATATTTTCTTTGTATTGTATTTTGTATTGTATTTTTTAAATGTATAGTCTGAAGTGTCTAATTTAAACATGTTTGAAAATGAGCTTTGTACTAACGAATCCCCTTTTTTTTTTTTATTCCAACCACTTATATCCATACAAGTTATTAAATACATAGGCGAATCTAGTACAAGATACGACGGTTGCACTTTTAATACGACTCTAACCGTGTCGGTATTATTTACTGTGGCCATCCACTTGCCCTCTAGTTTTTTATACAAATCAATTTTATCGTCTGAAAAATTGCGTACCCCTTTTCTTGTTTGAGAATTACATACCATACAAATACATGTAAATAGGCTTATTATTATTATCTTTTTCATATACTAGCAGTTACATTCTTTATCGTTTATCCATCAAATTCCATGGTATTCCACTTGGTGAAACAATTTTTACCTTTTACTAGCGAAAACACATTTTCATTTACACGATTATCACTCGCAAGCAAGCCACCACCAATAAAAAGCATCATAAATGCAACCAAACAATATTAGCAGGTGCTATGCCCAATTGCTGCAACATACTTTGCCAATCGGACAATTGTGCTTGCCCCCCAGTGCCACTTCCCAAAATCCAAATAACATTTTGTTGCAGCAATGCGGTGGTATTTTGTTGACCAAAAAACGGGTTTTGCAAATGTGCTTTCATTATTGCCGAAGATAAAAAAATGGCGGTTGCTCCATTTGGCAACGCAGGATTGATGTCGTCAATAATCAATGTACCGGCATTTCGCCAATGCCACAAACGATTGTTTTCAAGGGCCGGATTGGGCAAATAAAACAGTTCTAACAATTTGGTAGCTGTTACATAACTTACTGCTTGGTGCTGTATGGCCAATTCGTTGCCGATACCGATACCAATACTTGTTTTACCACTATTGATGGCACCCGTTACCAATAAGTGCTGTGATTGATGATTCAAACCTTGCGCCAAAAAATGCAGTACTGTACGCTTTTGTTCTTCAGTTAGCCCTCCCGCCCATTGACTCAATCGAAATTGAAACGGAAAATCTGCCTGCTGCTGACAAATTTTGGTGGTATACCAATAGTAGGCGGGATACAAAAACAACAACATGGCCACCAACCATTCTATCCATAAATTATGACACCAATTGCAAGCTACACTTGCGGCAAATGCGCCAATTGCAAACACCAACACATCCGTAGCAGTATCAAACACCACATTGCCCCACCGTGGCTGAAAGGTAAATCCACCCTTGGGTTTACTGAAAAAAATGGACTTCAACACGTTAAATACTTCAAAAAGTAACCAAAACAGTGCAACTAACCAAGCCGCTACTATTGACGGATTTTCTATTGCCCAACAATGCCTTAACAATTGATATATAAAGCAAGTAGGCACAAAACCCAATGCAAAATGACCGCTTTGATTGGCTAACCAGGCATAGCTGAGGGTAACACCTCTATACGAATCTTTACCAATTAAATCGTACACGAGTTGCTTACGGATACACGAAAAAGGGACTTGTATTTTCATTGGTCATTTTTTTCATAAAGAATGTCTGCTACATTTTGGCCAATATTTTCCGCCATCTTGTGCATGGGTAAATCGTTACTATCGTTGCCAAAAGGGTCTTCAATTTCTTCTGCCACCAATTCTAAACTAGTAAGTACGTAGAAAATAATGATGGTAATGGGAATAGTAAAATAACCTACTGTAAAAGCAAGCGAAACCGGTAAAGTAATCACATAAATTAAAATAAATTTTTTGATGAAAGCCGAATAGCCAAATGGGATTGGTGTGTTTTTGATGCGCTCACAAGCACCACAAATATCCATGAACGATTGCAATTCAGCATTGATCATCAATAGCTGCGTATCTGATAGTATATTCTTTTGATGCAGCGCATGGGTTTTGCTCCACAAAAGTGTTGCTACTTGTAGTGGTACATGCTTATTGCTATCAAAGGCAGGTATTTCAGGGTGGGCGTGGGTGTCTAGTGCTAGCCGAGTGGTTTCTCTTAGCAAATGTGCTTTGAGTTCAAAAGCAAACAAACGAATAGAAACTACATAAAAACGTCGATTATCGGTATCGGTAGTTAACAAAAAAGCATGCATTTTTAGTGCCAAATTCCGACTATTGTTGGTTAGGCTACCCCACAACTTGCGCCCCTCCCACCACCTATCATAAGCAGTATTGGTTCTAAACACAAGCAACATGGATATGGCAAAGCCCAACAATGTATGCATTATGATGACATTTTTCAGGGGACTATCTACTGATAATTTCCAATAGCTTTTTTCTAAAAAAACCATAGCAAAAGCATACCCGCCAATAAACAACAAGGAAGGCCATAATTTAACTACCAAACCGGAACGATGAAAACCAACAAAGGCTTTATACCAATCTTTTGGGTTGTAGAGAATCATACAAAAGGTGTATTTGACAACAATATCTTAAAAATAGGTAAAAGCAATTATTTTGTCTATTAAAGCTTATAATTCCCACTAATTTATGCAAGTTGCGAGGTGGCTTGTAAAGGAGTTGCTAAATAAATTGCTGTTGCAAATGGTAAAACAATTTTGGTTGGATGTAAGCAAGGAACTACTCCATAAGCACAGTTGCGCATGGAATTCATTACATAGGGTGGTATCCTACCTTCGCTTAATAACCAACAAATGTATAGGGAACCTATTTTTAAAGAATCATTACAAACATAACAATATCACCTATTGGTAACATTGTATAAAGAAAAAATAGGAATAACCTATAAAACAGTTTTGCAATCCCTATTTTAGTGTTTTCAATAAGGTGTGTAGTTTTTATAACAATACAAACAAACCAAGATGGTTAAATGGGGAATTATTGGCTGTGGCGATGTAACTGAAGTAAAAAGTGGACCTGCATTTAACAAAGTACCAAACTCTAGCTTGGTAGCTGTAATGCGCAGAGATGCAGCAAAAGCTGCTGACTATGCACAAAGGCATGGTGTACCTAAATGGTATTCAGATGCAAATGAACTAATTAATGACCCTGATATTAATGCCATCTATATTGCCACA
>JAIXOS010000005.1 GCA_027486695.1 Chitinophagaceae bacterium
GTTAAAAGTGGGAAAAGGTGTTATTTTGTGTTAATAATGGCAATACTAATTGCTAAATTACCAACATGACGGCATTTCACGGTGAATATGAGGCAACTGTAGACGCAAAAGGGCGTTTTCTGCTTCCGGGTGGCTTGAAAAAGCAATTGCCGGATGCCGAAAATACGTTTGTGCTTAGCCGTGGTTTTGAAAAATGCTTAACCCTTTATACAAAAAAAAGCTGGGAAGGCGTATTGAGTAAAATCAGCCAACTCAACGATTTTGATCCTAAGGTTCGCCATTTTCGTAGGCAGTTTTTGGGAGGTGCTACCGAAATTGAATTGGATGCAGCAGGCCGTATGTTGCTGCCAGCCACGTTAAAAGAATATGCGGGCCTAGCAAAAGATATTGTACTAGCAGCAGCACTTGACAGGTTTGAAATTTGGGATGCGGTTAAATACAAACAACAATTCGAAGCGTTTTCGGCCGAAGAATTTAGCAATCTAGCAAAAGAAGTGATGGGAGGGGGAATGCTATGATGAACGAAATAAGTGTTTCCGCTGGAAGCGATTACCATATACCCGTTTTATTCCACGAAGTGTTAGAAGGGCTACAAATTCACCCCGAAGGTGTATATGTAGATTGTACGTTTGGTGGAGGTGGGCACAGTAAGGGCATTTTACAACAGCTATCTAGTGAAGGCAGGCTGATAGCATTTGATCAAGATGCCGATGCCGCTGCAAATGTACTTGACGACGAAAGGATACTGTTTGTGCCTCAAAATTTTAGGCATATACAGCGTTTTTTGCGTTTGTACAAAGTGCCTAAAGTACATGGTGTATTGGCCGATTTAGGAGTGAGTAGTCACCAATTTGATGTGGGAGAACGTGGGTTTTCTATCCGATTCGATGGCCCTTTAGACATGCGAATGGATAGTCGGCAGCCTTTAGATGCACAAACAGTGGTAGCCACTTATTCCGAACAGCAATTGCACAAGCTTTTTGAACAGTATGGCGAAGTTACCAATGCCAAAACGTTGGCCAAACACATAGTGGTTCAGCGAAAGCACTTGCACATCAAAACCATCGATCAGTTTAAAAATATGTTATCGCCCGTAGTAAAAGGCAATCCAAATAAGTATTTAGCCCAGGTGTTTCAAGCTTTGCGAATAGAGGTAAATGACGAATTAGGGGCTTTGAAACAAATGCTTTTGCAGTTAAACGAGGTAGTGGCAGTTGGAGGCCGGGCAGCAATTATTACATTTCATTCATTAGAAGATAGGATAGTAAAAAATTTTTTTAAAACCGGCTCTTTTGATGAACAAGTAGACGATAATCCATTTGTTCAATCAGAAAAAATCACTGTTTGGAAATTGGTTACCAAAAAACCAATTGTAGCAAACAGTACCGAAATGAAAATGAATACCCGAAGTAGGAGCGCCAAATTAAGAATAGCAGAACGTTGTTAATCAAAAAAAGCCAACTGAAGTATGCAAGCCGAAACAAAAAAAAACATATCTAAGTCAAACGAAAAAGGTGTTTTTGCCAAAGTAATCAGCAAGGGTTTTGGCTTCGGCGATGCAGATTATATAATTAAAAACATTAATTTTTTTGCTTTCTTAGCCATTTTAACCGTTATCTATATTGCAAATGGACATATGATGGATAAAACCATTCGCGATATCAATAAAACACAAAAAGAAATTGAGCAATTAAAATACGAGTATAAAACCTTGAAAAGCGAGGTGATGTACAAAACAGAAGAGGCGCAAGTGTTAAAGGCTGCAGAGCCGCTAGGCTTAAAAGTAAGTAAAGACGTGCCACAACGATTAGTAATAGTTAATAAATAAACTGATACTGGCTAATATTCAATGGAAGTAAAAAAAGACATATTATGGAGGGTGTACTTATGCTATATAGCAGTAGTATGCTTGTGTCTGCTCATATTGGGTAAAGCTTTTTTTATTCAGCAAATTCAAGGACAACAATGGCGTAATACTAGCGATAGCTTGCACCTGCGTATTGTAGAAACAGTACCCGAAAGAGGTACCATTTATAGCGAAGACGGCGAAATGTTGAGCACTAGTATTCCGCAATTTGATATTTATATCGACTTTTTAGCGGATGGTCTGCGCAACAAAAGCGGCAAGCTTTTTAGAAAACACGTAGATAGTTTAAGTATTGGCTTAAGTAGTTTGTTTAAAGATGTAAGTGCAGCAGAATATAAGCGAATGTTGCAGCAAGGCTATAAATCAAAAGATAGATACTTTTTGTTGAAAAAAAATATCGGTTTTCGGCAGTACCAACAATTAATGACGTTGCCATTAGTTCGCTTAGGCCGCAACAACAGTGGCTTTATTACCGAGGTAAAATCAATTAGGCTAAATCCTTACAAATTATTGGCATTTAGAACCATTGGGCTCGATAGGCAATTTGCCCAAAAAATTGGCTTAGAACAAACGTATGATACTTTTTTACGTGGCACAAGTGGCAAAAGATTGGTTAGGTTTATAGCAGGCGGTGCATGCGTACCGGTAGAAGACTACCAAATAGAGCCTGAAAACGGAAAAGATATTATTACCACAATAGATGTTTTTACGCAGGAAGTAGCCGAGAATGCGTTGATGAAAATGATGATCCAAAACGAGGCAGAACATGGCTGCGCTATTGTTATGGAAACCAAAACCGGAAAAGTGAAAGCGGTGGCCAATTTAGGTCGATCTGCCGACGGAAGCTATTACGAAGATTTTAATTATGCTATTAATCCCTCCGAGCCGGGTTCAACATTTAAGCTTGCTACGCTAATGGCATTACTCGACGATAAAAAAGTCAACTTAAATAGTATTGTTAACCTCAATGGCGGGGTTTGGCAGGTAAATGGACAAACCGTTTTTGATAGCGAAAAACACGGTAGAGCCAATGTTACAGTACAACAAGCGTTTGAATTGAGTAGCAATGTTGGTATGGCAAAATTAGCCTATGCACACTATTATAATCGCCCTACTGACTTTATCAATCGTTTGCACGAAATGCGTATGGATACTTTAACAGGTATTGATATTACCGGTGAAAGAAATGCTACAATACCCAAACCCGGTGGCCGTTCTTGGAGCAAAATCTCACCTCTATGGATGGCTTTTGGATACAATTTGCAAGTCACCCCTTTGCAAACGGCCGTATTGTACAATGCGATTGCTAATGGTGGAAAAATGATGAAACCCTATTTGGTGAGTGCCATAGCAAATGAAGGCATGGTAGTAAAACATTACGAACCTCAAGTATTAAAAGAGCAAATTTGTTCCGAAGCTACTTTGCCACAGTTAAAAATGTGTTTAGAAGGGGTTTGTATAAATGGTACAGCGCGGGAATTATTTAAAAATAGTCCGTACAAAGTAGCAGGAAAAACCGGAACTGCCTTAGTAGCAAATGGTAGTAGGGGCTATGTCGATCATATTTATCAAAGCTCCTTTGCAGGGTATTTTCCCGCCAATAACCCGCAATACACCTGTGTGGTTGTAATTAAAAATAAACCTTCGGCACTTGTTTTTTACGGAGCATCTGTAGCAGGCCCGGTATTTAAAGAAATAGCCGATAGATTGTATGCAACCGAAGTGAGTCAAGCTAGTACGGTAGCGGTGGCAAAGCCATTAAAAGTAGATAGTATAGCTGTAAAATATACCGGAAACAAGCGCGATTTATCATACGTTTTTAAGAATGTTAGTAAAAATTATTTTGATATAGGAGGCGTTAATACAGAGTGGGCAAGTGCCACGGCTACTCCCGATAAAATTCAGTTAGAAGATAAACTGTTTGAACGCAACCAAACGCCGCAATTAATTGGGTTGAACCTAAAAGACGCCATTTATTTATGCGAATCGGTTGGTTTAAAAGTACGTATCAAAGGTAAAGGGAGGGTGAAGCAGCAGTCAATAACTGCAGGACAAATTTTTGCAAAGGGTCAATTAATCAATCTTGAACTAAACTAACCGCTATGGCAATATTGCAAAACATACTGTACAAAGTGCCACTGCTACAAGTGGTTGGGGACACATCGGTTGTTATTTCCGGGGTAGCTATCGACTCTCGTAGGGTGGAAAGTAATAGTGTGTTTATTGCTATCGAGGGAGAAAAAGTAAATGGCCATCAGTATATCGAAACCGCAATTGCGCAAGGTGCCATTGCCATTGTTTGCCAACAACTTCCGCAACAGTTTAGGGAGGGTATTACCTATTTGCAAGTGAAAAATAGCCACTTGGCAGCCGGTTTAATA
>JAIXOS010000446.1 GCA_027486695.1 Chitinophagaceae bacterium
AAAAACGACAACTTGCATTAGATGAACGAACCATAGATGTTGTAATTCCCGGACAGCAACAGCCCGAAGCCGACCACAAAATGAAAATGTTCAAAACTGCATCCGGCGTGTGGAACGATGCATTCTATAGAAGTATAGAGGACGGAGGTTTTCTTCAGTACGAATTAATAGCTCAAAAGGGCGTGCCGGCTAATGTACTCATTCGATTTTGGGGCAACGAAACAGGTAGACGGCAGGTGAAAATTTGTGTTGATGGTGTATTGATAGCCAATGAAAACACAACCGATAAATGGAAAAAACATGCGTTTGTAGATGTAGAATATGCCATTCCCAATACAATAATGCTGGATAAACAGCCTCACTCTATCAAAATTGAATCCGAAACCGGCGCAACAACAGGGGGCATTTATTTGATAGCACTTGTGAAAAAATAATCAACTAATTAAATTTAAATAAATGAAAAAACTTACAAACGTTCTTTTTCTGCAAATTTTCATTTTGTGCTTAGCGAATGTTTCTTTGTCACAAACAATTGATTCTTGGAAAAAATTAAATAATAAAGTAGTTTGCCATACCCAACAAGGGCAATTGGTGCTAACACCACTTACCGAAGTGGCTATAAGGGTAGCCTTTGCGCCATCACTAGAAAATAGTAATGAACCAAGCTGGATACTAACTGAAAAAATAGCAACGCCCCAATTTAATGTTGTGCAACGAAACGATACCCTCATTGTTTCATGTAAAGCAATAACTGCGAAGGTTCATTTGACAAGTGGGATAATTCGTTTTTACAATAAAGATGGAAAACTCATTTTAAGCGAAGCGGCATAAGGACGACTGCTTGCTCCTGCAACTATACAAGGGCAACCCACTTATATTGCACAACAGAAGTTTGCAACAACACAAAACGAATGTATTTATGGTACCGGCCAATTTCAAGATGGCTTCTTGAATATCAAAGGATTGACCCGTCGACTAACACAAGTAAATACGCAAATTGCCATTCCGTATATATATTCTAGCAAAGGGTATGGCTTGTTATGGCACAATTACGGATTGACAGATTTTAATCCTGCCGACTCTTCAGTTGTGCTACAACCCCAATTGCAAAGTAATAGCAACGCAATTACGGTAAATGTTACAGGTACCAATGGCATACAAAAGGAAGTTCGCACCTTTACTTCTTATGCAGGAACTTTCACCATCAAGCAACAAGCAAACCTTGCTTTTTTATTGGATGTAGGTCAAAAAATGGCGCGCATGCACAGCGTTCAAATTGACGGAAAAGAAGTAATGCAGTTCAGCAATTATTGGTTGCCCCCTACCGCTAGTACAATTGTTAATTTGACACCCGGTGAGCATAAAGTATTGGTTCAATGCGAAAAAAACGACTTACCTAAATTATACTATCGAACTATTGACGCTACTACTACCTTTAAATCGCCCGTAGCCAAAGCTATTGATTATGTGGTGTTTGCTGGTTCGGCAGATGAAGCTATAAAGGCATATCGGCAATTATCGGGTAGGGCGCCGCTAATGCCCAAATGGGCTTTCGGTTACATACATTGTAGAGAAAGATTTAGAACCCAAGACGAAATTATTTCCAATACCCTCGAATTTAGGAAGCGACAATTACCTTTAGATGTGATAGTGCAAGATTGGCAATATTGGGGTAAATATGGGTGGAATGCCATGAAATTTGATGAGAAAGATTATCCCAATCCCGCTAAGTTGGTCAGTCAATTGCATGGTTTAAATACCCGTTTAATGCTTTCCGTTTGGTCTAAAGTAGATCCCAATTGCGAAGTAGGGAAGGAAATGACACAAAACAATTATTACATACCCGGCACACAATGGGTCGATTTTTTCAATCCTGATGCTGCCGCTTGTTATTGGAAAAATTTCAGTAATCGGTTGTTGAAGCCCTATCAAATTGATGCATGGTGGCAAGATGCAACCGAGCCCGAAAACGATGATTTGAAAGGTAGATGGGTAAATAAAAAATCGCAGCCGGGCGAATATTTTCGCAACATGTATCCACTTTTGGTTACCAAAACGGTGTACGAAGGGTCGAGAATTGATGCACCAAACAAGCGGATTTTTGTACTTACACGAAGTGCCTTTCCCGGTCAACAGCGTTACGCAGCAGCAACATGGTCGGGTGATATTGGTAGCGATTGGGAAACTTTGCGTCGACAAATTCCAGCAGGGCTCAATTATTCTATCACAGGGTTGCCCTATTGGACAACAGATTGTGGAGGCTTTTTTAGGCCCAATAACCAATACGCCGATACCTTGTATCACGAACGTTTTTTGCGGTGGTTGCAATTTGCCACTTTTTGCCCGTTGCAAAGAGTGCATGGCTTTGTAACCGATACGGAATTCTGGCGTTTTGGTTCGAAAGTAGAAACCGAAGCGCGTCGTTACCTTCAATTGCGATACCAATTGTTGCCTTATATCTATTCGGCTGCTGCCGATGTTACCTTTCAGGGTGCCACAATAATGCGTCCATTGGTTATGGATTTTCCAACCGATTCTTTGGCATTGGCACAACAGCATACCTATATGTTTGGCAAAGCACTGCTTGTAGCACCAGTTTTGGCACCTGCTGTACGCACTTGGTCGGTTTATTTACCCAAACACCAAGCCGGTTGGTACGATTTCTGGACAAGCCAACATTATACCGGTGGCAATACTGTACAAGCTGATGCCGCTATTCAAAAAATACCCTTGTATGTAAAAGCCGGTAGCATTTTGCCCTTGGCACAAGCTAAGCAGCATACGGAGGATACTGCCAACAACTTGCTCGAATTAAGAATTTATACCGGTGCCAATGCAGTAGCACAATTGTACACCGATGACGGCTGTAGTTACCAATATGAAAAAGGCGCGTATGCCACGTTGAAAATAGAGTGGAATCAAGCCAAACAACTTTTAAGTATTGGTAAGTTAAACGGTACGTTCAATGGTATGAAAAAGGAAACCCCATTAAAAATTGTATGGATTGATAAAGCTTCGGGTAAAAAAGCAACAAGCCCTGAAAGCCTAGTTCAATACAAGGGAAATGCACTATTTATTAAGAAAAAATAAGTTTTTTATGATGAAAAAAATATTCATACTCTCTGCTTTCTTGCTAATTGTTTTTGGGATAAATGCATTAGCAATAACCATTTATGTATCGCCCTCTGGAAACGATAAAAACCCTGGAACAAAACAAAAACCATTATTGTCGTTGGCCAAAGCCCAAATGCTTGCTAAAGATTATGCACAAAAAGAATCGGTGGTGGTCATTTTTGAAAATGGCACTTACTATTTGCCGCAAACGATTGTGTTTACGCCTCAAGACAATCCCGGCAACAGAAACATAACCTATAAAGCTGCCGAAGAGGGCAAGGCTGTTATTAGTGGCGGCAGTTTGCTGAACCTGAAATGGAAGCCTTTTCAAAATGGTATTTATGTAGCACAAATAGAAGGCAATCCCGATATAGACCAGCTTTATGTAAATGGAGTTCGGCAGCGGATGGCACGTTTCCCAAATGTGGTGGGTAATAAAAATGTGTTCGATACGTGGGAATTGAGTCACAAAACCAAGCCCGATACAGCTACCAACCCTTTGTATGCCGAGCGAGTAAAAAAATGGAACAACCCTACGGGTGGATATTTACATGCTATGCACAACCTGCTTTGGGGCGATATGCATTGGCTAATCAAAGGCAAAAAGAATGATACCACCTTGCTATACGAAGGTGGTTGGCAAAATAATCGGCCATCGGCTATGCACGGATTGTATCGCATGGCTGAAAATATTTTTGAGGAACTAGATGCCCCTAACGAATGGTTTTACAATGCGGCAACCAAGCAAATCTTTTTTATGCCCGATGCCAAAACCAATCTTGCTACGGCCAAAGTGGAAATTGTTCGGTTAAAATCGCTCATACAATTTCAAGGTACGCCCAATAAACCCGTTAAAAATGTGCATTTACAAGGCTTGGTGTTTAGGCATACGGCTCGAACCTTTATGGAAAACAAAGAACCGTTACTGCGGTCGGATTGGACGGTGTATAGGGGCGGTGCTATCTTATATAGCGGTGCTGAAGATTGTAGCATTCAGGATTGTGAGTTTGACCAAGTAGGCGGAAACACCATTTTTGTAAACAATTACAATAGACGCATTGCTGTTAAAGGTTGTTACATACACCACAGTGGTGCTTCGGGTGTGGTGTTTGTAGGCGATCCTGCTGCTGTTCGTAGCCCTTTATTTAGATATGGCAACCAAAAATATGCAACGCTAGATAGAACCGCCGGGCCAAAAAGCAACAATTTTCCTGAAGATTGCTTGGTGGAAAACTGTTTAATTACACTTACGGGCCGTGAGGAAAAACAAACTGCCCCCATACATATTTCTATTTCGCACAAAATACGAATCAACCATTGCTCCATTTACGATGTGCCTAGGGCCGGTATCAATATCAACGAAGGTACTTTTGGTGGGCATGTAATTGAAAATTGCGACATTTTTAATACGGTACTCGAAACGGGCGATCATGGCAGTTTTAATTCATGGGGCAGAGATAGATACTGGACTCCCGACATTAATGAAACTTGCAGAGAGGTAGAAAAAGACAGTACCATGCCTTTTTGGGATATGTTGGCTCCAAATATTATCCGCCACAATCGTTGGCGATGCGATCACGGATGGGATATTGATTTGGACGATGGATCTACTAATTATTTGATTTACAATAATTTATTGCTCAACAGAGGTTTGAAATTGCGGGAAGGTTACAAACGAATTGTAACCAACAACATCATCCTTAACTCTAGCTTGCATCCGCATGTTTGGTACAGAAATAGTGGCGATGTGTTCAAGCACAATATCGTGTTTGCTCCCTACCAACCGGCCATAATGACCTCGGCTATTGCACCCGACGGCAAATGGGGTAAGGAAATTGATTCTAATTTTTTTGCAACCTCTAAAAGTGCAATGACCAAGTTTGATAAAAACGGCTGCGATGAACATTCCCTTTTTGGCGATCCTATGTTTGTAGATGCAAGTGCCGGTAACTTTCAGGTGAGTAATCCATCTCCGGCGCGTACCATTGGCTTTACAAATTTTCCTTTAAACAAATTTGGTGTCGTTAAGCCGAGCCTTAAGGCAATTGCTAAAACGCCTGTTTTACCCAAACTGAATACTCAATTAAACACTACAACGGCGGTACAAACCTCCAAACAATTTTCTTGGCTTGGTGTACCATTGCGAGAGCCAAAAGGCGAAGAAATGTCGGCATTTGGAGTGGGTTTTGATGAAGGAGGTGTTTTGTTGACCTTGGTAAATATTCAGTCAGATGCCGCACGTTTAGGATTTAGAACCGGCGATTTAATACAAGAGATGAACGGAACATCTATCAAAAATATTCAACAATTGCAAACACTTCTGCGCAACCTCAATACATCCAACACAACTGTAGTTACCGTTGTTCGCAACCAAGTGAAACAACAAATTACCATCAAAACTTCCTTTTCAAAAGTGATTGAATAAGTTGATTAAATGAATGTTTATGAAAAAAATAATTGCATACCTGTTGCTTTTGTGGTTAACCATCCACACAAGTCTTGCCCAAACAACAGATTATTCGCCTATCCCAAGCAATAAACCATCAAAAGGACAAAAGAAGCAGATTAAAAGAAAATACGGGATGTTTATTCATTTCGGCATCAATACGTTTCATAATGAAGAATGGACCGATGGTTCTAAACCTGCTTCGAGTTACATGCCCGAAACAATTGATGCAGAACAGTGGGTACAAACAGCCAAAAATGCGGGTATGAAGTACGTTATTTTGGTAACCAAACACCATGAGGGTTTTTGCCTTTGGGATAGTAAATATACCACCTACGATGTGGCTTCGTCTCCCAATCAAACCAATGTAGTAGAAGCTGTTGCTAAAGCTTGTAAAAAATACAATATACAACTCGGTTTGTATTATTCGCTATGGGATAGAAAACAAAATGCCGCCGTTTGGGATGCTAAACAAGACAAAGCTTACGACGAATACATGATTAATCAGCTAAACGAACTATTGGATATGGCTGGTAAATACACAAAAGTAGTGGAGTTTTGGTTTGATGGCAGTTGGCTAAAACCCAATCATCGTTGGCCTTTACAATCTATTTACAATACCATCAAGCAAAAACAGCCGCTCTGTCAAGTTGGAATCAATTGGTCTATTGGTTTACCCGATCAGGTAGACAAGCAGGGTTTGCAGCCACAAGACCAAAAAAATGGCTATCCCATACGGTATTTCCCTAGCGATTTTCGCTTGGGCGATCCTTATTTGCCCGGTAACAACGATCCTAAATTGTTTACACATCAGAATAAGTTGTATTACATGCCTTGGGAATCAACTATTTGTTTAAGTGGCAAGTGGTTTTATCATACCCAAGATACTACTTATCGGTCTGTAGATGATTTGGTGAAGCTGTACAAGCGCGCTACTGCTCAAGATAATATATTGATTATCAATTGCCCTCCCAATAGAAAAGGCGTAATGCGCGAAAGAGATGCTGCTTTGTTGGTGGAATTACGAAAAAAATTAGATGCTGAATAAAAGGGGCCGATAATTGGCCTACATCATTTGACTGATTCTTGTTTACAATTCTTGGACTACTTTAAAAAAAATCATTATGAAAAAGGCTTATTCTTTTGCGTTGTTGTGTTTGTTAATGTTTTCAACGCTGCTGCTCAATGGCCAATCGCTCGAAAAATACCGAAACGATTTTACCAAATTGAAGTTTGGCATGTTTATCCATTTTAACATGGGTACTTTTCACGAAAAAGAGTGGGTAGAACCCGGACAAAACCCACAAACGTTTAATCCCTCAAAATTAAATTGTCGTCAATGGGCTAAAGCCGCCAAAAGTGCCGGCATGAAATATGCCGTTCTTACAACCAAGCACCACGATGGTTTTTGCCTTTGGGATAGTAAAACTACTACATACGATGTAGCTTCTACACCACTAAAAGGTAGAGATATTGTTCGCGAATTTTGTACAGCCTTTCGGAAGGAAGGCCTTGAACCGCATATTTATTTTTCCATTTGGGACAGAACCTTGGGCATTGAAGGCGAAATTACGAATGAAGAAATAACGCTAATAAAAACCCAACTGAAAGAATTGTTAACCAACTATGGTAAGTTTCGCTCCATCACTTTTGATGGTTGGGGCAATTGTGGTACCAAATGGACACAAGCAAATCACGACACGCTGTACCAATATATCAAATCCTTGCAACCACAAATCCTCATCACCGATCACTACCAACTTCGTCGCAAATTGCCATTAGAAGAAGTATATAAAAATGTTGACTTTTTCCATTTTGAAGAACCTTGGGGCGAGTGGACGCCCGATGGCAACACTTTTGCAGCGCAGCAAGGACCTACTATTCAAAGTGAATGGTTTTGGAAACGCAAATTTCCAAATGAACAACTCATGTCGGTAGATAATATTATCAACAAACACCTCGCTGTATTAGACAAACGCAATTGCAATTTTTTACTCAATTGTGCACCCAACATGGATGGCTTAATGGACGATAATGTAGTGAAACGGTTGGCTGAAGTGGGTAAAATATATAAAAAATAGCTTCCTTATACTTCCATTTTTCAATCAGATGCAAGCCATTATATGAAAAAAATAAAATCAATTTTTCGACTTTTTACTTTTTTACTAGTAATATTATTATCTAATATAGTTGCTATATCCCAGTCGTTTTTACTACCAAAGCCTGAACGCGGATTTTATAGCACCAAGCCGGCAACAACATGGGAAAATGGTTTGGCAAGCGGTAATGGAAAATTGGGTGCGCTCGTGTTTGGGCAACCCATTGATGAAACAATCGTTGTGAGCAGTTCCGATTTATTAATGCCGCTGAATAAGCCCTTGAATCCGGTAAATACAGCCCCCTATTTGTCGGAGATAAGAAACCTATTGGCCAATAAAGAGTACCAAAAAGCTGCAGATTTGGTCATTAATATTTCCAAAAACGAAGGTTATGGGGGAAAGCGATGGACAGATCCGCCGATTCCTGCATTCAATATCAAACTCGAAATGCCCGCAAATGGAGCAATAGCTCATTATCAAAGGTCGGTAGATTTTTCAACGGGTGTAACAACGGTTAATTGGAGCGATGACAACAGTGCATATGAACGAAAGTTGTTTGTTTCGCGAGCAGATAATTTAATTGCCCTATCTATTCGGAGCAGTAACAAAGGCAAAACCAATTGTACGCTCAAACTAGCACCGCAATCGCCTACGAAAGCTAACGGATGGAACCCGGAAGGGATGTACAAGGATGGATTTAAAAGTATGAAAGCCGATGCAGAAGGCAATTGGTTAACTTTTCAGGGTCGCTTTAGCCGTAGTTGGGAAGGTAGTTTACAAGGTTACGAAGGTGTTTCTCGTATTGTTGTAACAGGCGGTGAAAGCCGTACAGTTAACGGTCAGGTGATTGTAAAAAATGCAGATGCGGTGTTGGTATTAACCCGATTAAACAATTCGTATAACGTTGAAAACAACCAACTTACGGTACAAAAGGAAGCACTTACTAAGGTTGAGCCTGATTTTGAGAGCCTATTGCAACGCCACAGTAAATTACACAAAGCCATCTACAATAGGGTAAAACTGCATTTGGACGGCAATGAAGATTATACAACAACTTCGGAGGAGTTGATGCGCAAATCCGCTTTTGGTAAGCTGAATCCGGCGCTTCTTCAAAAAGTTTTCGATGCTGCACGATACAATATTTTGTCGTCTAGTGGCGAACAGTTTCCGCTGCTTCAAGGGGTGTGGACGGGAACTTATGGCCCATGGTGGTCGGGCAGCTACACCTTAAATGGCAATGTACAAGTGGCTATGGCTGCAAACTTGTCCTCAAATATGGCTGAGTGCATGATGCCTTATTTTGATTTTGTAGAGGCGCACATGGATCAATTGCGTTTAAATGCCCAAAGGCTTTACGGTTGCCGTGGTATTTGTTTTCCCTCCGTTGCTAGTAACCATATGCTTAATAATCACTTTGATAACAATTGGTGCATGACTTTTTGGACAGCCGGTGCCGGTTGGGCATCGCATTTTTATTATGATTATTGGTTATACACGGGCAATCGCGAATTCCTGCTTAGACGTGCTTATCCATTCATGAAGGAGAATGCATTGTTTTATGAGGATTTTTTAAAGAAAGGCACCGACGGGAAACTGCTTTTTTCCCCTAGCTATTCACCCGAAAACACGCCTTCCAACAGTACTTCTCAAGCTTGCATTAATGCATCAATGGATATTGGAGTTGCCCGCGAGCTATTGAATAACTGTATTAAAGTTGCCAATTATTTGCAAACGGATACGGAAAAGGTTCGATTATGGAAGCAAATGCTTGCAGATATGCCTCCCTATCAAATAAACGATAAAGGGGCTGTAAAAGAATGGGCTACGCCATTGCTTACCGATAACGAAACACATAGGCACTGCTCGCATTTGTACGCATTATATTATGGTATTCCCGATGAAATGGCTAATGATACTGCCCTTATTGGTGCATTTGACAAAGCCTTGCAGGTAAAATTAAACCTCCGTCGCAGAGAATTTCGTGGCGAAAGCGTTAATGGACGCCCTCCGGGCGAAATGGCTTTTGGTATTGTGTTGCAAGCATTTATAGCGGCTAGCTTGCGCAAAGCGGATGATTGTGCAGAGCTGCTAGATTGGCTAGCTAACCAATATTGGGGCACTAATTATATGTCAACCCACAATCCTCGGAATATTTTCAATACTGATCTAAGTGGAGGACTTCCGGAAATATTGATACGGATGTTGGTGCATTCTCGTGAAGGGCAAATTGATTTATTGCCCGCATGGTCTCAAAAAATGCCTAACGGAAAAATTGAAGGCGTTTGTTTGAGAGACCAAATTCAAATGAAGGAACTCAGATGGAATAAAAAACAGATTTCTGTTGTTTTCCTCTCACCAAAAAACACAAGGGTTAAAATAACTACACCATCTACAATTGCAACGGTAAATGGTAAAAATGTTTCGGGCGATTTAATGGTAAATATTCCAAAAAATAAGGACACCAAATTGGAGATTATTTTGAAATAAA
>JAIXOS010000041.1 GCA_027486695.1 Chitinophagaceae bacterium
GCCACACACATAGTTTGTGCTGTAGGTACGGGTACTATGATGGCAGGACTAATTAAAGGCGCTTTACCACACCAACAAGTGATAGGAATTAGTGCCTTAAAAGGACATTCGGAGCTACACAATGATGTATTGGCATTACTAACGGCTGCGGAACAACAAAAAACATTCCATATTATACACGACTATCATTTTGGTGGATATGCAAAATGCAACCAAAATTTACTCGATTGGATGAACCATTTGTATCGTTTGTACCAGCTACCAACCGACAGAGTATACACCTCCAAAATGATGTATGGCTTGTTTCAACTGTTGGAACAAGGGTATTTTGCACCGGGTAGTCGCATTGTTGCCATCCATAGTGGAGGCTTACAAGGAAATTTATCTTTACCGGTTGGGGAATTGTTGTTTTAAATTAGTGTGTCCTTTTATCTTTGTTGCAATGAAACACATCGCAACTTTTTTCTTTCTATTCGCATGTTATAGTACACAGCTACTTGCTCAGGACACCTTACCCAACTTTAGTGCTATTACCATTGGCAAAAACAAACACCAAATTAGTTGGGTAAATCCTTACATCACCTGTATTCAGTTGGCTGTGCAACGCTCGTTGGATAGTAGTAATTATTTTACCACCATCTATTCTTCGCAATATCCCAACTTGCCTCAAAATGGCATCATCGACAACAAAGCTCCACAAAACACAAAAGTGTATTTTCGTATCTTTTATGTACTCAAAGGTGGCGACTATCGATTTACAGCAGCAAAAACACCGACTACCCCCGCGGTAAACCCCACTCCCACTTATCGTCAAGACCCTAACGAGGTAAACAATAACCCACCTGCCAATTACAATAACCAAAAAACAGAAGTCAAAAAATTCATTTGTGTATACAAGAAAAAAATAGGCGACACATTGGCCTTGCTCGAATATGGAAGCTATCGCTTTTTTGCCGATTCAATCATGTCGCAAACGAAAGACACCTTACAAGTAATTAATGCTCACGAAGCAATTGTAAAGCCATTTGTATTAAAAATTGTTTGGAAACCATCTCTTTATTGTTTCACCACCAAAACGGGTGTAGTTGCTTTACACTTTCCGCTAGCCATGCAGCGGAAATACAAAGTAGTATTTACTGAACCCGACGGTTCGCACTTGTTTACCATCAACCATGTTCCCGATACCGATTTGCTTTTAGAAAAAAGCAATTTCTTACACGCCGGATGGTTTCATTTCGAAATTTATGAAAACGACAAACTGCTAGAAAAAAGCAAGTTATACATCGATAAAAAATTCTAGTACATAATCAATGATATACGATCCCCATATTGTTGGTTGCAATGCGTTGGTTAACTGACAACATTTTACAAACACATCATGTCACAGTTTTGAAAAAGCAACGGAAAATCAGACGATTACTTGTCTTTTTTCAAATAATCTAAAAAAAGATACAATCCAGCTAATTTTTGTTTGTCCAAATGATAACTGATGTTGTGGGTATAATAATAGTTCAAATCGTAGTTTACTATTCCCGAATATTGGTTGGTTACTTCTGCAATATGTTGTAACCCCAATCCATTTGCAGCATCAAACGATTGTACAAATGTTTCGGGTAACTGCTTATTGGCTACCCAAGCCGCAAATACAAAGGGCAAATGCGTAAACTTTACCCAAGCCTCAGCCAAATCGTAACAATATTTGCAACTGTTGTGCAACGCAAATGCTCGGTCGCCAATAACCACCGCAGCAGTTGTTCCATTTATTTGAGTGGCTACATTGTTGTTGGCAGGCACTATACGTACCTCTTTTTTCCAATAATACTTTAATAGAATTTGCACCAATTGCACCGAAGTGCGGCTTTGATAATCGAGTACCACAGTGGTAATATTGGACATAGGCACCTGACTAAACAAGCAAACACTTGCCACCGGCCCTTCTGCACCAATACAATAATGGCCTACAATATGTGCCTGAGGCAATAACGGAATAATTGCTACGGGTACCAATCCCACATCGATGACACCGTCTAACAGCAAACGGGCAATATTGGACGGATAATCTTCAGTTAGCACTATTTCATGCCGCACATCTGAATGCCCAATACCATATAATAGAGGCTTTGTATTCAAATAACTTACCGCACCAACTTTAATCTTATCCAAATCGTTTACTTTTACGCCGCAAAGAAAACAGATTTTGTGTACTTGGACATCATTTGTGTAGCTACTAGTTGTTTATTTTGCAGCTACACTTGCACCAACTATCGCAATAGCTGATTATTAAACCCCAAACAATCGTCGTTTAGTACCGCACATGGACTTACAATCGCTTACAGCAATTTCTCCGGCCGATGGCCGCTACCGCGCACAACTGCAACACTTAGACACTTACTTTTCCGAATTTGCACTCATCAAATACCGTGTAGAAGTGGAAGTGGCTTACTTTTGTTTTTTAGCCGACCAACATTTTTTTACGCTCCCGGCCAAAGCCAAAAAGCAATTGCAAGAAATAGTTACCCATTTTTCTATTGCCGATGCGCAACGCATCAAAGACATTGAACGCATTACCAACCACGATGTAAAAGCCGTAGAATACTTTTTAAAGGAACAATTGGATGCTGCCGGCATTGCCGATTTGAAAGAATGGATTCACTTTGGTTTAACCTCACAAGACGTAAACAATACAGCAATTCCATTGAGTTGGAAGCATTGTATGGAACACGAATACCTGCCCGCGATAGCCAATATTCAAAAAAGCTTGCACCAATTGGCTACCGAATGGAAAACAGTACCCATGCTTGCTAAAACACATGGTCAA
>JAIXOS010000220.1 GCA_027486695.1 Chitinophagaceae bacterium
GCTTGCAAAATAGATTGACGAATCCACCAAACGGCATAAGAGATAAATTTGAAGCCTTTGGTTTCATCAAACCGTTGGGCTGCTTTGATAAGTCCCAAATTGCCCTCGTTGATTAAATCGCTCAATGATAAGCCTTGGTGTTGGTATTGTTTTGCCACCGATACTACAAATCGAAGATTGGCTTGTACCAATTTATCAAGAGCCCTTTGATTGCCCATTTTAATTTTTTGGGCTAGTGTAGTTTCTTCCTCAGGATTAATCATGGGTATTTTAGAAATTTCCTGCAAATACTTTTCTACGGCCTGAGAATCTCTGTTGGTAATTTGGGTTGCAATTTTAAGCTGCCTCATATTAAATTATTAATCTTAAGAAAGAAACGAAAAAGATTTTTGATTGTTGCAAAAGCAAGTTAAAATCTTTATAAATAAATGCCAATTATTTCAAGGTGTGCAAAGGTAGTATTTTTTGTGTGTTTTATGTACAATTGCTCTGGTGTTTTATTGAAATCAGCGTTTTTTTGCAGTTTTGACTTACTTGTTTTTACAAATGTGCGAAACCACAATACCCGTAGCAATTGCTGCATTTAAGCTTTCGGCTTCGCCAAATCGAGGGATGGTAATAGGATGTGTTATGTAGGGTAATATGTTGGCACGAATACCTTGCCCCTCATTACCAATAACTATTTGCAGTGAAGGCATAGCCGCCAACGTATCTGCTTCGCTATACAAATTGCGACCTTGCAATAAGGTACCTACCACCGGGCAACGGCAAGCTTGCAACCATTCTTCCAAATGCGTATAAGTCACCCGTACACGCAAAAAACTACCCATCGTGCTTTGAATAACTTTGGGATTGTAACACTCAACCGTATCGGTGCTACAAACCATTTGGCCAATGCCAAACCAATCGGCAATTCGTATAATAGTACCCAAATTGCCCGGATTCTGAATGCCATCTATAACCAAAGTGGTTTTATTGCAATAATCAGGCTCTTCCTGAGTAGGCATTTGCACCAAAGCTAGTACCTGATTGGGTGTACGTAACGTACTTATTTTGTGTAATTCATCATCGGTAATGCTACAAACGGGCACATTTAACGATTCGTATTGCTGCAACCATTGATCTGTAGCATATACTTTTTGCACAACAAAAGCGCTTTGCAACACCTCTGCCACCAACTTACTCCCTTCTACTAAAAACAAACCAGTAGCAAGCCTTTCTTTTTTGTTATGCAGGGATTGAATATATTTTACTTCATTTTTACTTATCATTGTGTATGCATTTTAAAAGCAAAATTTGGAGCTGTGTAGTGCTGTGGTGCTTTTTCTTGTTTACTACGGCACTATTTTGCGGCTGCAGTACCGTAAAAAACTTTCCTGCAAATAAACCTTTTGTTTTTGATAACAAATTAATTATTGAAGGCAAACTAACCAAAGAAGCACATAAAAAGCTGCTATTTGAATTAGACAACTATTGGGCAGATAGCTTGAAAGCGCGAAAAATTCAGCAATTTGGATTTTTGTACAAATTAAAAAATCCGCCTGTTTTCGACACGCTCAATATTGGTACCACCAAATCGTTCATGAATGCCTTCTTGAATGCACAAGGCTTTTACTATGCAAACATAAAGCCTTGGTACAAAATTGATACCGTTTTGGTAAGCAGTCCACTCACAAAAATGAGGAATGTATTTAGGCAAAGCAGTAAAAAACTACCCGTTAAACATACAGAATATCGGACTACAATTGCCATGAAGATTGATGTGGGCAAAACCATAACAATTGATACGGTTACCTACGCATTTTCCGATACCGTGTTGCTGCATTTGGCAATGTCACAACAGCAATACAGCTACTTAAAAAAAGGGAATAATTATTCTAAACAACTCATTAGTAGCGAACTAGATAGACTGATTAATATTTTTCATCAAAATGGCTATTATCGCTTACAGCGAGAGGATTTGTATGCATTGATAGATACCCTAGATAAACAATTTTTAACGTTTTCAACCGACCCCATAAAGCAGCTTCAATTGATAGCCCAAGCTGCAAAAAGCCGGAAAGAAAATGCCTTATGGCGAATTAGCATTTTGCAAAAAGCCAACAACGATAGCTTAAAATCCATTAAATACCATATTGGCAACCTATATTATTATCCGGAATACAATGGCTTGTATAATCCCGACAGTTTAATCAGATATCGGTTTCCCAAAAGTTTTGTGTACAAAGAAATGGTCATGAAATACCATGAAGGCAAATTTTATTACAAACCCTTACGCGAACATACCTACTTGCGCAGGGGCAATGTTTACAACGAAGAGTCCTTGTATAAAACGGTGAATACACTTAGCCGAATTGGCTCATGGAGCAATGTGGATTTTTTGCTAAAGCCTAGAAACAAAGACTCATTAGACATTCATTTTTTTATGACTCCCGCCTCCAAACAAAGCTATACTGTAAGCTTGGAAGGAAGCCGCAATACCGGTGATATTGGTTCCGGAAACCTAT
This sequence comes from Chitinophagaceae bacterium, assembly GCA_027486695.1. GTDB lineage: Bacteria > Bacteroidota > Bacteroidia > Chitinophagales > Chitinophagaceae > Parasediminibacterium. The sequence continues at coordinate 2,508 of JAIXOS010000220.1, forward strand.
TGGGTATTGCCACCAACTTGGCCTATAACAACAGAAACAAATGGAAACGAACCGTTCAATCACTCACAAATGCTCGATTAGGAACGGAACTTAATTTGGATCAGCAACAAAGCACTACTAGTAATAGTTTTTTGCAAACCATTCAAGCATCGTTGGGGCACAGTTACAATATACCACGCCTCATCCATCCTTTTGCCAATTGGCGCACTTTAAATCGATTCATTAATAGACTCAACGATAAACGAACCGTTATTGCTACAAGTGCTGCCTACACCGATCGACGCACTTACTATAAACTTGCAAGTTTGGTTACGAGTTGGAGTTATGAGTTTTCTTCTAAAGGCAATCATGCATTTTCAATTAAGCCATTAAATGTAGAATTGTATCGCGTAGATACGCTCGAGGGTCTAATCAATTTATTTGTCGAAAATCCATTTTTAAGAAATGCATTTAGAAATGGTAATGTTGCCGGCAGTAGTTTAAATTGGAGTAAAACCTTTAATGGAGCCAAAAACAGCAATACAAGTCATATGCTCAGGCTTGGTGCGGAAGAAAGCGGTCGCTTTTTAGGATGGTTTTATAGCAAAGCCATAAACAAAACGTTCGATTACATTAAACTAGAAGCCGAATACCGATTTGTAAAAAAATACAAAAAAGATGAATTGGCCACGCGTTTGTTTATGGGTGCAGGATTACCCAAAAAGGGGCAAACATTACCTGTTTTTAAACAATATTTTTTAGGAGGCCCCAATAGTATGCGCGCTTGGGGTTTACGGCAACTGGGGTTGGGCAGCTCCAAATATTCCGACACATCCACTTCGGGCTACACGGATAGATTTGGTGACTTTATGATAGAAACCAATATTGAGTACCGATTTCCAATAGCTAGCTTTAGTGCAGTAAAAGTGGGTAGCGCCGTTTATGCTGATATCGGCAATGTTTGGAACATTCACGACGACCCCTACAACCTACAAGGAAGTTTTGTGCTCCGGAATTTAACCAAAGACTTAGCAATTGGTATTGGAACCGGCCTGCGTTTTGACTTTTCTTATTTCTTATTTCGGCTCGACTTTGCCTATAAACTGAAAGATCCTGCACGGACATATAACAATGGTTGGATGCGCATTAAGCATTTTGATTGGACAGAAAAAAGAGAAAATGGGGTAAGTGTAAAAAATTATGCCTTTCAATTCGGCATTGGCTTACCCTTCTAACTTAACTTAAATGGCACCTACATTATCTATATTTCATTAAAGAAGGGCTGCAATAGTATTCCCTATGGCAACCCTTCTTAATTATGAGACTATTTGATTGCTAATTTTTATTTAAAAGGTAATGTGGTCAAAAATAGTTGGTTTTTTGTTGAATTTTTTGGCTGAGATTTGTTAGAACAAGTAAAGAGGAAGCAAGCTATGCTGAGGAGCAACTTGCCAGCAATAGCTTGATGTAAGACGATAATAGAGGCAGTCACTTGGGCTGCCTTTTATCATTATCGGATTACGCTATGGCTAAAAAAACCTATTTCGCTTTTCTTGATTTTTAAAGTGTAGATACCATTTTATAAAGTTCTTTTTGGCTTCAAGTCTTAGTCCGCGATGCAGTGTAAGTTTCTCTTTTAAATGTGCAAAATAGCCTTCTATCTGATTGGTTGATTTGGTATTTGCTCATCATTAAGATAGCAAAATAAGTGTGGAATAGCATTGATTAGATGTGTTGCAGCCTGGTGTAAATGTTTATGGGTATACCAAGTTCTACCTGTTATATCATTGATTGACTTTTGGTTGATAAATGCTTCCTGTTTGTGATACCAATCATGCACCTGTCTTAACCAAACTGCTGCTTGCTCTTGCGTATGTATTTGTGTAATTTGTTGACTATAGTAAAGCAATTCTCTAGCTTGGGGCAGTTGCGGCTTTACGCCTAAGTAGCTCTTTATCTGACGTTTAACATGTACAATGCATCTTTGTATAATAGCATTAGGAAAGGCTTTAGATACAGCTTTCATAGTAGACTTATGACCATCACAGGTTACACTATATACCTGAGTTCCTAGCTTTTTGAGGTTCAGCAAGTCTTCTTTAATCTCTTTAAATTTTTCCTGATTCGTTTGCCTAAAAAGCTGCACATACTGTATGTCATAATCATAATAAAGAATCAAGCAAAGACCGTTTTCAAAGTACGTGCCATCAATGAGTAAATGAACGTTTCCTTTACTTGAAATCGCATTGACAGGTGGTTCTTTTAGATAAAATTGAAAGAGCCGTTGAAGGCTACTTTGGCTCATATTACTGTCGCGAACAAGGTGCTGGTAAACCTGTCTTTCCATCACCCATTTATAGAACCAAACAAACTGGTTGGCTTTTTTAACGCCCTCGTTTCTGAGTGTAAAATTGTGATAGCAGTTCGAACAGCGATAGCGTTGTTTATTATTTTGTTTACCCCATTTTTGAACCGCATGCAAATTGCAAATTGGGCATGCCAAACTCTTTTTTTCATCCCAAAAAAATAGTCCATTGAAACCAATTTCAATGGACTACTCTGAAAGCCTTTACTGTAAAGGATTACACAAAATTTTACCAACTATTTTTGACCAGTATGTCATTTAAAAAAACTATTTAAACCTTTTTTTGATGTGTTTTGCTAAAATTAAGTAACTCATTGGGGGTTTATTGAATTGCAGATTTTGCTACAACACTTCAAACAAAGTAAGGTAACTGCTCCTTGCCTATTATGGAAAGATGCCCATTTCGGCATAACTCGTTCCAACTTTATTAATTGCACAGACATAAGCGGCAGTACGCATATCGGGAATGGCCGGATTGGCTTGCCAAACATCCATAATTTCGCGCGTAGCATTAATCATGGTTTCCTCTAGTCCACTATAAACCAAATCTACCTCATCGGCACCATGTTCTATCAGGCGTCTTTCTTCTGGCAGAACCGATTTTCCGGTTAATTTTTCCATTTGACTAAGCATATGGTGATTCATATTTTCATTAAACCGTTTTTCCATACGACCGTACCTAACATGACTCAAATTTTTGAGCCATTCAAAATAACTCACCGTAACACCGCCTGCATTTAGGTACATATCCGGAACCACGAGTATATTCCGAGCAATTAAGATATCGTCTGCTTCGGGGGTGAGTGGTCCATTAGCAGCTTCCCCAATAATTTTTGCTTTAACATTGGGCGCATTTTGTGCATCAATCACATTTTCTAGCGCCGCAGGGATTAAAATATCACATTCAAGCTCTAGTGCATCAGTATTTTTAGCTAAAGCTATTGAGCCAGGATAACCAATAATGGTTCCTGTTGATTTACGCTGCTGAAAAAGCAATTCTTCATTAATACCATCAGCCTTAAAAATAGCGCCTTCCTGTTCGGCTATACATACTACAAGAGCACCATGTTCTCTAAAAAATTTTGCACAATGGTAGCCTACATTGCCTAAACCTTGTATTACAACCCGCTTACCTTCAATACCGGTTGAAAGACCAAGTTTTTCCATTACATCAGGCATATTACAAACCTCTCTTATGCCATAAAAAACACCTAAACCCGTTGCTTCTTTACGCCCACGTACACCACCAAGCGAAATAGGTTTACCCGTTACGCAACCTGCAGCATCAATTTCACCGGGCTTCAAAGATTGGTAAGTATCTACAATCCATGCCATTTCTCTTTCGCCGGTACCGTAGTCGGGAGCAGGAACATCTATACCGGGACCAATAAAATTTTTCTTAACTAATTCACTTGTGTACCTTCTGGTAATTTTTTCCAATTCGTACGCACTGTGTTTGCGAGGACTAATTTTAATACCGCCTTTTGCGCCACCAAAAGGAACATTAACAATAGCACATTTATAAGTCATTAAACTAGCAAGTGCCATTACTTCGTCTTGATCTACTTTGTGGCTAAAACGAATACCGCCCTTGCATGGCATTTTATGTTGGCTGTGCTGTACCCTATACGCCTCAATAACTTCTATTCGCCCGTCATCCATTCGAACGGGGAACCGCATACTGTAAATACTATTGCAGGCTTTTATTTGCTCTAATAATCCTTTTTCCCAATGGGTAAATTGAGCTGCTTTGTCGAAGCTTTTTTCAACGCTGTGAAAAAAACTGTAAGGCTGGTTTGACATAGTTGGTTGTTTTAAATATGGCAATTTATTTTAGTAAATATAGCTTATTTACTAGCCCAACATGTTAAAAAATGCCCAAAAACAACCTCGGAAAGCTAAAATAAATTTCAAATAACAAATGTAATTAGCTAATAACCAAACCAATAGAATTCCTTATTCAAAAAATTATTGCTTACTTTCTAATTTGGTAATTTTTCGATCGATAGAAAATAAATACACAAACAAACCAATAAGAATTACCAATACAACGGTCATTACAACAAAAATTTTTCCATTACTTCGCATAAAGTCGGTATCGCCACTTGCTGGTATTGAAGATTGGGCAAATACACCAAGTTGAAATAAAAGAAGTGCTACAATACAGAATATTTGTTTTCTATTCATACAAAAAAATTAATAATTATTCTTTATTACTGATTTGCTCCTCAACCCCTTGAAAGCGCACATACAGGGTGGATATCCAAACACCTAAAAGGGTCCATCCAAGTACTGCGGGCCAAAAAACAAGTTTCATACTTGGTGCTAAATCTTTTCCATTTACACCTGGATTACCCTCTGTACCTTGTCCGCCGGGATGCAAACTTTCCGTCAATCTAGGTAGTATCCACAAAGTTGGGAAGAGCATAAAAAAAGCAAATACATTGTATACCGACCCTATTCTACGCTTTTTCTCTTCTTCGTTCATACTGCCTCTTAAAACGAAATAGGCACAATAGATGAGTATGGCAATAGCCGCTCCATTTTGCTTGGGATCGCCACTCCAAGGGCTTCCCCACTGATAATTGGCCCAAATAGCCCCCGTAATAAGTCCGAGAATTCCGTACACGGTGCCGGTTGCGGCAAAAGCATTAGAATAAAAGTCGTATTTAGGCTGTGGATTGCGCAAATATTTAATGGCATAAACCAATGACACCAACAGCAAAATCATCATTCCAAACCACATAGGTACATGAAAAAAGAAGTTGCGAATACTTTGCTGCAATCGATCGTCGAGCTTAGGTACCTTTACCAAAAAGCCATACGAACAAGTATACACGAGTAAAACAAACGACAATATTTTCCACCAATAAGCACGTAACATACACGATAGTTTGTTGATTGGGTTTGAGGGTGGCAAAATTAAGGCAATACAACTAGAAAAGAAGGCTATTAAGAAAATACTAATTGGATGGCTGTTGTTTGTTTTTGATGCTTTGTAGCTCTGATTGCAAGGCAGTTTCTATTTGCACATAAAGAGAAGCCACCTGCTGTACCAAATCGGCCACAGTACTAAAATCGCCTTCTTTAACCAAAGCCTCAATTCGGGCAAGCATTTTTAATAGTTGATTGGCTTGAAACATGCCGGTACTACCTTTCAACTTATGCGCAAGCAACGCTACTTTATCCCATTCGGAGGCTTGCATATAGGTTTGCATTTCGCTAATTTGTTGTGGTGTGGTATCTAAAAACATGGAAATAATATCTATCAAATACTCATCATCGTCCAATTCTTTCAACAAGCATAAATCGTACAATTGTACTTGATTTTCTTCTTTAATAATCGCACTATTATCCATTACCACTTGCACCCCTAAAAGATGCGATAACCGTTTATACAAATCGTCGAAATCGAAGGGTTTAGACAAATAATCGTTCATACCCATTGCTATACATTTATCGTGCTCCCCTTTTAGTACAGTAGCCGTTAAAGCAATAATGGGCACGGTGAGTCCAAGATTTTTGCGAATATGCTCCGTGGTTTCGTAACCATTCATGACCGGCATTTGCAA
>JAIXOS010000175.1 GCA_027486695.1 Chitinophagaceae bacterium
CCAAAAAGAGAGAAGATAGTAGAATGCTGGTAGTGAACCGAAAAACCGGTAACATGGAAAACAAGCATTTTAGAGATATACTTGATTATTTCGACGATAAAGATGCTTTTGTAGTAAACAATACAAAAGTGTTCAGCGCAAGAATGTATGGCCGTAAAGAAAAAACAGGTGCCAAAATTGAGGTGTTTTTGTTGCGCGAATTGAATAAGCCCAATAGATTATGGGATGTAATTGTTGATCCCGCAAGAAAAATTAGGGTTGGAAATAAACTTTACTTTGGCGATAATGAAGAATTGGTGGCCGAAGTGATAGACAATACCACAAGTAGAGGCCGTACTATTCGCTTTTTGTGGGATGATGATGAAGAGAGTTTTAGAAATATGCTTGATTTTTTAGGCGAAACGCCGTTGCCCAAATACATAAAACGCAAGCCCGATGAAGACGATAAAGAGCGTTATCAAACCGTTTATGCAAAACACGAAGGGGCAGTAGCCGCTCCCACTGCAGGGTTGCATTTTAGCAAGGAATTGATAAAGCGTTGTGAAATTAAAGGAATACGTTTTGCTGAAGTTACATTGCATACCGGTTTAGGTACGTTCAGACCTATTGAAGTGGAGGATTTGAGTAAACACAAAATGGATGCTGAGTATTTTCAAATTACCGATGAAGCTTGTAAAATAGTAAACAAAGCAAAGGAAAACAACAAACGAGTTTGTTCAATTGGTACTACCACTATGCGTGCTTTGGAATCAAGTTTTACGGCAACCAAAATGCTGAAGCCTAATGAAGGTTGGACCAATCATTTTATCCATCCGCCTTACGACTTTAATGTAGCGGATAGTTTGGTAACCAATTTTCATTTGCCCAAAACAAGTCTGTTAATCATGACATGTGCATTTGCAGGCTACGATTTAACGATGGAAGCCTATAAGAAAGCGATTAAAGATAAATATCGTTTTTTTAGCTATGGAGATGCCCTCTTGATTGTATAATACATTCAGATTTTATTTATTTAAACCCTATTCTTACGAGTAGGGTTTTTTTATGTCTTGTTGTGTTGCTTTTCGGTTAAAATAACCCTGTTTTTGTTAGAAATTTTTTAATTTAATGCCCTTTTTTTATTCTAAAAAACAAAAAAATCAAAATAGGCATATAAATTAAAAATAAAAATATTCATTTGTTTTGTTAATTTTTATTCAATTTTTCGTACTTTAGCAAAAGAAAAGGTGATAGCAATAAAATATCTAATCTTTTGAGTACTTGCAAGTAAGCTCTGAAAACCTTTTCTTTTATTAAAAACGCTTCTTTGGCAAGCATTGAATTGTTTTTATGGTGTCATGGTCCTAAAGGCCATACGTTTTAAAATCCGGCTTTATTTGAAATTAAACTTAGTTTTTTTAATTAAGGGTAGTTCTTACTTAACCGTCATTGAGAAATGATCTGGTAGGGGCATCCATTTTTTAAACCTTAAACCCAAAACAAATGTTAAAGAAAATTTTATCGTTCTCAGCACTTTCTGCAGTATTAACTGGCGCAATTGCACAGGATTCTACAAAAGGTACTACTACTTTCACAACATCTGTAGATGCTTACTACAGATATGATTTCGCAAACAAAGGAAACAACAAAACAAGTTTTACCAATTCCATCAATTCTTTTGAATTGGGTATGGCATCTATTAAAGTAGACCACAGTTTTGGTAAAGTATCTGCTACTGCCGATTTAGGCTTTGGAAGAAGAGCTGAAGAGTTTTCTTACAATGACGGCAACGGTTCCGCGTCATTAGCACCAGATGGAGCTAAATTTAATACACTTGCGGCAATCAAACAAGCTTATATAAGCTATCAAGCAACAAGTAAACTCAAATTTACCGCTGGTAAATGGGCTACTCACATAGGTTGGGAACTAGTAGATGCTTATGCCAATAGAAACTATAGCATGAGTTATGGTTTCTCTAATGGACCTTTCTTCCATACAGGTGTTAAAGCCGATATCTCTTTAGGTGGTAAAACAGCTTTAATGGTTGGTATAGCTAACCCTACTGATTATTCTACTACAACAAGCCAAGGTAAATTGGCAATTGCTCAATTAAGTACTGCAACCAAGGACGATAAATTGAAAGTATATTTAAACTATCAAGGCGGTACTATTGCTACTACACCAGCAACTGTTAAATTGAGCCAAGTTGATTTAGTATTAAACTATGCTGCATCTAGTAAATTTGGTGTTGTTTACAATAGTTCTCTTCAAAATTTAGATGGTAAATCATGGTCAACTAATGCTTTATATCTAAATTATGATCCAACCAGCACTTTTGGTTTAACATGGAGAAATGAAATCTTCGATGATTTTAATGCATTGAAAACTGGTGGAACAATATTTGCTTCTACTTTGTCTGGTAATTTCAAAGTTGGTAATCTTACCATTATTCCTGAATTCCGCTTAGACAATTCAAGTAACAAAACTTTCTTTTTAAATAAAGATGGTGTAGGTGCTAAATCTGCTTCTAGCTTCATTTTAGCAGCTACTTACAAATTCTAATATACCTAATTCCAATCCTATATTGTCCTGTGAAAAACCACTTATTTATTTTTTAACTTTCAAATTTTTCAGCTATGACAAAGTCAAGTCCTATCCCGTTTATACTGTTGGTAGCATTTGCAATAGTGGCTATGTTTACGCCCATATTTGCAGATTTTGACGGATCTAAAGTGTACAATTATGCCGATATTGCTTGGTTATTAATTTCAGCAGCATTGGTATTGTTAATGACTCCCGGATTATCTTTCTTTTATGGCGGTATGGTTGCCAAAAAGAATGTTATTTCTACCATGATGCAAAGTTTTGTTGCAACAGGTTTAATCAGTGTGCTTTGGGTAGTTGTTGGCTTTAGTCTTGCTTTTGGTAAATCTTATGGTGGATTTATCGGCGACCCCACAGAATTTTTATTTTTCAAGGGTATTAATGCACATGCCCCTTGGAGCTTGGCACCCACTATTCCACTTTTGTTGTTTGCCTTGTTTCAAATGAAATTTGCTATCATCACGCCTGCACTAGTAGTAGGTGCTACTGCTGAGCGTATTCGTTTTACTTCTTATGTTTTGTTCATGGTGTTGTTTAGCATATTAATTTATGCTCCTTTGGCACACTGGACTTGGCATCCGGATGGTATTTTGTTTAAAATGGGTGTGCTTGACTTTGCCGGTGGTACAGTAGTACACATTTCAGCCGGTTGCTCTGCATTGGCTGGTGCTATTATCTTGAAAAGAAGAAAAGTACACATTGCACAAGAACAACACCAACCTGCTAATGTACCTTATGTATTGCTCGGTACTGGTTTGTTGTGGTTTGGTTGGTTTGGTTTCAATGCAGGTTCTGCTGTAGGTGCAGGTAGTTTAGCTGTCTCAGCTTTTGCAACTACTAATACTGCTTCTGCTGCTGCGGGTTTGGCTTGGATTTTCTTTGATGCCTTAAGAGGTAGAAAACCTTCTGCACTTGGTTTCTGTATTGGTGCTGTAGTTGGTCTAGTGGCTATTACTCCTGCTGCAGGTTTTGTGGGTGTTCCTCAAAGCATTATCATTGGTGTTGTAGGTGCTATTGTTTCTAACATGGCTGTTTACTGGAAAGGTAAAACAACTATTGATGATACTTTAGATGTATTCCCTTGCCACGGTTTGGGCGGTATCGTAGGTATGATTTTGACCGGTGTTTTCTCAAACAAGAAAATCAATGCTGCTGGTGCTGACGGTTTGTTCTACGGTGGAACTGAGTTCTTCGTTAAACAATTAATCGGTTGCGCTATAGTAGTTGTTTTCTCTGTAGTAATGGGCTTCGTAGTATTCAAATTGGTTGACCTTATTCACCCACTTCGTGTAACCGAAGCTGAAGAAGAAATTGGTTTGGATATTTCTCAGCACGACGAAAGTATCTAATATATTTTCAAGTCATTTTATACAAGTGCCGCAATAATTTTGCGGCACTTTTTTTTGCTTGTAACTGTGATCAATTGATGCTATTGTGCTGTTTGTTCAGTTGGTACAAAGGCCAATCATAATAATAAATGAAATTCGATAGGTTATTTCTTCACCAAGTTGTAGAGAATATAGTTGATTCCGGCTTTTAAAACGAAATTGCATTTTTTAAATAGTAGCTGCAATTGGATAGCAGGCTCTCAATTTTGGTAATAAATTACTTTTTATGCCCCAAAAAACTATAGCAAAAAACCGTTTTAATCAAGTGTATACACCACTACGCATTTTTTTTGCTGATAGCAGAGCCGCAGGCATTGTACTTATTGTGTTGACAGTTTTGTCTTTGGCATTGGCAAATTGGTCGGTGACAAGCAGTGGCTATACACATTTTTGGCAGCAAACATTTCATTGGCCGGTTGTACTTGGACACATGCCCGAAACCAATTTGTTGTTTGTTAATGATGTTTTGATGACATTTTTTTTCTTCTTAGTAGGAATGGAAATTAAGCGGGAATTGTTAGTAGGTGAATTGGCGGTATTAAAGAAATCAATGTTGCCAATTGTAGCTGCAATAGGCGGAATGCTATTACCGGCTTTGTTGTTCTTATTGTTTAATCTACAAACCGCTTATAGGAATGGTTGGGGTATACCAATGGCTACGGATATAGCTTTTTCGTTAGGAATTTTATCGTTATTGGGCAATCGAATCAATATGTCGCTGCGCATTTTTTTGGTAGCACTTGCCATCATCGACGATTTAGGGGCCGTGATTACAATTGCACTTTTTTACACAGGAAACATTCAATGGCTGTATCTGTTGGATAGTTGTGGCATTATAGTGGTAGTGGTATTCATGAATCAAAGAGGAGTAAATGCATTAGTTGCCTACCTTATACCGGGTATTGCGCTGTGGTTTTGTTTGTTCCATTCCGGTATTCACGCAACTTTAGCCGGTGTAATAATGAGTTTTGCCATGCCCTTAAAACAATTAGCCAAATTGGAACACCAACTTTTTGCACCAGTAAATTTCTTCATTATGCCGTTGTTTGCATTAGCCAATACGGCAATTGTGTTACCCTCTGATATGGTGGCTACTTTCATACACCCTATTAGCATTGGGGTATTGGTAGGTTTGGTTTTTGGCAAGCCATTGGGTATTTTTCTCTTTTCTTATGTAGCGGTGCGTTGTAAACTAGCTCTTTTGCCCTCGCATACCACTTTGGGGCAGTTGCTCGGTATTGGTATGTTGGGTGGTATTGGTTTTACGATGAGTATTTTTACTACATCATTGGCTTATGACCACCAATTATGGCAAATCAATGCTAAAGTGGCTGTGATGGCAGCTTCCGCAGCATCGGCAGGCTTAGGTCTCTTGGTGTTGTTGTGGAAAACCTCAAAGTCTAAAAGTTAACATTGTGTAGTTAGAATCGTTCACCTTGCTGCATTCATGTACTGCTGATGAATGGTGCCAACGCCAATACAGCTTGATGCATGTGCCGGCCCTTGGCTCATACCCTTAAAAAAGGCTACTACCATGTAGCCGCTTTCCTCATTCTGCGTACGAAATATTTCTTCGGAGGGAGGTAAATTACCCACATTGATTATCTTAGCTGCAAAGCATTGCCATGAGGTATAAATATATTGGTTTTTTATGTTGCTGTTTGGTAAGCAATGTACTGTTTGCGCAAACAATAGCAGATAGGGTGTATGCCACAAATGTAAAAACGCCCCTTTTGTACCAACAAAACAATCCGTTGAGTTTACCTGTGTTACAACTCAATTCCTCGGATTTGTTAGAGCTGCACTTTGACGATTTAGATGCCAATGTAAAAAATTATTACTATTGCTATCAGCTGTGTAATGCCGATTGGCAACCCGCACAAGTAAATACGTTTGATTATATAAAAGGCTATCAGCAACAACGATTAACGCAATATCGAATAAGTAGCATTGCACAAGTTCGCTACATGCATTATCAAGCCACCTTGCCCGACAAAAATTGTATGCCTACAAAAAGCGGTAATTATTTATTGAAAGTATTTTTAAATGGCGATACCTCACAATTGGTGTTTTTTAAACGTATGTATGTTTTGGACAGGCAAGCAAGTATTGCCGCTTCTGTTGTGCAGCCTTTTAGTAGTAAATATTTTAAAACCCATCAGCGCTTGCAAATGATGGTAAACCTAGGCAAGTTGAATGCAGTTGGTGTGCAACAGCAGGTTACCACGATGGTGATGCAAAACAACCGATGCGATAAAGCCACCATTAATTTGCAGCCTACTTTTGTTCGGGAGAATGTTTTGGAGTTTTCCGGCGATTTGGATTGTGTATTTGCAGCCGGTAAAGAATACCGATGGGTTGATTTACGAAGCCTACGTCTTGCGAGCGAACGAATTGCATCTTTTAATCAAATGGTAATACCGGTTGATGTACAAATGCGAGCAGATTATGAAAGGCAAAATAGCCGGTATTTATTTTACCCCGATTTTAATGGCAACTTTTACATAGATGGCACTGAAAACATCAATCCGCATACCCAAGGCGATTACGGTTTGGTGCATTTTTATTATGTTCCGGCTGGTAATCAGCAACTTGTAGGAAGCGAAGTCCATTTGTTGGGTGCATTTACAAGTAACACTTTAAGCGATTCGTCGTTGATGCACTATAATACACAAAGTGGGGCTTATGAAAAAACATTGTTGCTGAAACAGGGTTTTTATAGCTATGCCTACGCTACCAAACCTACAGTGGGCAACAGAAATATACCCACAGAGGCACTTTCACTAATTGAAGGCGACTATTGGGAAACAGAAAACGACTATACGGTTTTTGTATATTATCGAAGTTTAAGTGGCCGGCACGATGAACTGGTAGGTATTACAACGGTTAATTCGCGGAACCAACGCGTTGGTAATTAATTTTTCTTCCGTCATACACCAACGGCTACACGGTAGCCTTTTTTTAAGTATGGGCCAAGGGCTAGTACTACTATTCAACTGCATTGGCGTTGGCACCATTCATCAATAGAACTTTATGCAACAGTTGCTCCCATGTATTGATATTGTTTTCTGTATACTTGAATGTGAATTTCTTATCAGTTGTTGTTAATATTTACTTTTACTTCCACATCCAATGTGTTGAGTAAAAAATCTGTTATTTCATCGTTCATGTTAATGCCTGTATCGCCCGTTTGTAGTGTTATTTTTAATTTTTCTTTAGGTTCGTTGATGTGAATTTTAAGGGGTATTTTTCCAGGGTTAGCTTTTATATTCGTGGTCAAAAAATCAACCATTTCTTGCGAAATAGCGGCAGGATGTGCAACAATTTCGATGCTTTTTGTAAATACATTTTTTACCGTTTCTAGTAAGCTAATGTTGGTTACTTTAAATTCGTAATTGTCTGTATTGTAACGTTGTTTATACGCCCCGGTAATAAATACATTTTTTCCTTTTTCAAAATAATTACTGAAACGAACATAATCTTCCGAAAAAAGGGCAAACTCTGTTTTTCCACTAAAATCTTCAATTGTAATGATGCCAAAATTGCTTCCTTTTTTGGTAAGCCGATGTTGCGCATCAATAATAAGGCCTGCAACTTTGATGGTACGATTAACATTTAGTGCAGGATTACCCGGTGTGTTCTTAATTTCATTGAAATCGCTCAAATTCATGATGCCATAGTACTTCATTTCAAATTTGTAGTGGTCTAGCGGATGTCCACTTAAAAAGATACCCGTAACTTCTTTTTCAAATTCGAGTTTTTCGGTTAAGTTCCAAGGTTCGCAAATGGGCAATTTGGGAGCAGTAATGATCATGGATTGAGCCAGATTGCCAAACAACGTATTTGAAGCACTCACATTTTGTTCTTTGGTTTGCCCAAAGCCAATAATTTTTTCAAGGCCATTGGTTTTGTCGCCATCGGGGGTGTGAAAATATTGGGCTCTGTGTATTTGCGGAAAACAATCGAATGAGCCACTGTAGGCTAGGCTTTCCAACGAACGTTTGTTAACGGCACGTTGGTTAACCCTTGTTATAAAGTCAAAAATATCTTTATAAGTGCCATTGTTTTTACGTTCGGTAATGATATTTTCAATAGCATTGTCGCCAACACTTTTTAGGCCACCCAAGCCAAACCTAATTTCTCCCTTTTTATTGGGTGCAAATCCTTTTAGGCTTTCGTTAATGTCGGGTCCTAGTACCACAATACCCATTCGTTTACACTCCTCCATGAAGAAGGTGATTTTTTCGATACTTCCTGCGTGGTTAAGTACGGCCGACATGTATTCGCTAGGGTAGTGGGCTTTTAAATAAGCAGTTTGGTAGGCAACAAAAGCATAACAGGTAGAATGCGATTTATTAAAAGCATATTGGGCAAATGCTTCCCAATCGGTCCAAATTTTTTCGAGCTTGGTTGCGGGGTGACCTTTTGCTGTGGCTCCATCAATGAATTTGCTCTTCATTTTATCTAGTGTAGCACGGTCTTTTTTTCCCATTGCTTTACGCAATACGTCGGCATCGCCTTTAGTAAAGCCCCCTAGTTTTTGGGAAAGTAACATCACTTGCTCTTGGTACACGGTGATACCGTATGTGTCCGATAAGTATTCTTCCATTTCTGGTACATCGTACACAATCGGTTCTCGCCCATGTTTTCTGTCAATAAAATTAGGAATGTAAGCAATAGGCCCCGGGCGGTACAAGGCGTTCATGGCAATCAGGTCGTTAAACTGATCGGGTTTAAGTTCTCTTAGGTATTTTTGCATACCCGGGCTTTCAAATTGAAAAGTACCATTGGTTTCACCTTTTTGGTACAACTGAAAAGTTTTGCTGTCGTCGAGAGGCAATGTATCTAAATCAATCTGTAGGCCATAGTTTTGGTGAATTAATTCCAATGCAGTTTTTAAGATAGAGAGTGTTTTAAGCCCCAAAAAGTCCATTTTAATAACACCTGCATCTTCAATTACTTTGCCTTCAAATTGGGTGAGCCACAATTCGGAGTCCTTTGAGGTAGCGATAGGTATTAAATCGGTTAAATCGCGTGGTGCAATGATGATACCTGCTGCATGTATGCCGGTATTTCGAACCGAGCCTTCCAAACGCTCTGCTTCTTTTAAAATTTGGGCTCGTATATCATTTCCATTGTAAATGCTACGTAGCTGTTTAACATTTTCTAAGTCTTCGGCCTGTAAACCTTCTTTTTCTTCTAGGCTTTTGGGACCATCTTTTATAGTAAGTGGTGCTTGTAAAACCCTGCCTAAGTCGGTTCCCGGTTTATCGGGAACTAATTTCGCTAAAGCATTTGACTCCGATAGCGGCAAATCCATTACCCTAGCTACATCCTTAATACTACTTTTAGCGGCCATAGTGCCATAAGTAATAATTTGAGCAACTTGATTTTTACCATACTTATTCACCACGTAATCAATAACTTTTTGGCGGCCATCATCGTCAAAGTCGGTGTCAATATCGGGCATCGATTTACGGTCCGGATTTAAAAAACGCTCAAATAGCAAATTGTATTTAATTGGATCAATATTGGTAATGCCAATACAATAAGCCACTACGCTACCTGCTGCGGATCCCCGACCCGGGCCAATAAAAACGCCAATTTCGCGACCTGCACGAATAAAGTCGGATACAATTAAAAAGTAGCCTGCAAAGCCCATCGTTCTGATGGTAAATAATTCGAAATCTATGCGTTCCTGTGCTTCTGCACTAATTTCTCCGTATCTTTTTTTTGCCCCTTCGTAGGTTAAGTGTTTTAAATATTGCCATTGGTTAAGTGTATCGTCGCTTTCTGTTTTAAACTCGTCGGGTATAGGGAAGTTGGGAAGTAATATGTCTTTTTTTAAGTTCAGCACTTCAATCTTGTCTACAATAGCATTTGTATTGTCTATTGCTTCCGGAATGTCGTTAAACAGCCGACTCATTTCATCGGTTGTTTTAAAATAAAATTGGTCGTTCGGAAACTTAAAACGCCTATTTTTTATTTGCGCATCATCGTTTACAAAGTCATCAAATCCAGGGGTAGCTTGTTTTTCACCTGTGTTGATGCACAATAAAATATCGTGTGCATTATAATCCTCTTTATCGGTATAATGGCTATCGTTACTAGCAATAATTGGCACATTGTATTTGTGCGCAAAACGCATCAACACTTCATTTACTTTATCTTGTTCAGGCATGTTGTGCCTTTGTAATTCTACATAGTAATCATCGCCAAACAAATTGAGCCACCATTTGAATTCCTCTTCGGCCCTAACTTCATTTTCGTACAAAATGGCTTGCGGTACACTTGCGCCAATGCAGCAGGTGGTGGCTATCAGACCTTCGTGGTATTTAAGTACAAGTTCTTTATCAATTCTTGGATATTTGCTATACATACCTTCTACAAAACCAAGTGATGTAAGCTTTACAAGATTTTTATATCCGGTAGCGTTTTTAGCTAAAAAAAGTTGGTGAAAACGTTTGTCTTTTACTTCTTTAGAAAATGTTTTTAGGTGTCTGTCCTTTACCAAATAAAATTCACATCCTACTATGGGTTTTACTATTGGGGTTTCTATGTCCTTACCGTTTGCATCTTTCCCAATAATTTTGGTATTGCCTTTTTTCCATGCATTAGACACAAATTCAAAAATGCCAAACATATTGCCATGGTCGGTAATAGCTACACCGGGCATGTTGTCTTTTTTGGCTTTGTTGTAGATAGAAGTAACCGAAGCTGCTCCATCAAGTAGGGAAAATTGGCTATGTACATGTAAATGTGAAAATTGCATAAGCGAAAGATAATTCAATAGAAAGAAGGTAGCTAATCAGCAAACAAATATCCGTAATTATCGACTAGCCGGGTTTGTTCATTTTTTCCACAAGTTCAAAAAAAAGTATTATTTCAAAAAAGTTTATTAACCTTGTTAGATTTCTATTGTTTCAACATTAACTTTAATTTTCCAATTTGTTATATGAAAAATAAGTACTTACTTGTATTGGCTGCATTTGTAGCCTTATTTAGTAGCTGTAATGCGTTGAAAAAAATAGCTGCTAAAGATGTCTCTGTTCATACATCGGCAAATAAAAAACAACACAAACCAACCAATGATTTTTTGAATATAGAGGTGAGTCCGGGAAGCGTAGTTACTAGCAAGCACAAAACAAGTGGTATTAAGAAAAGTGTCAATGATAACCAATATGATCATCTGTTAATCAATAGCGATGCGAGTATTGAAAAAATGAGTTTTCTGCAGCTCAAATATGCTATTTATACGAATGCAACGGTTGAAGCGCTAAATAATTTGAGTTTATTGAATAAAATCGAGGAATGGTGGGGTACAAATTATTGCATGGGAGGGACGAGTAAAACATGTATTGATTGTAGTGCCTTTTCGTCACTTTTATTGAAAGAGGTTTTTAAAATTTCGTTGCCACGCACAGCACAGGAACAATATGCGGTGAGCGAAAAAATTGAAACAACTGATTTGAAACAAGGCGATTTGGTGTTTTTTCACACGCAGGGGCGAGCCGTTTCGCATGTTGGCGTGTATTTAATCAACAATAAATTTGTACACGCAAGTACCAGTAATGGCGTTACAATAACCGATTTAAATGATGCTTATTGGCTGCCAAAATTTATTGGCGCCGGAAGAATAAATAAAGAAAATAATTGGGAAGCAAACGGACAATAATTAAGATAACAGATGTTAACTATACATTTGAATAATGTTAAATTTTTTGCTTATCATGGTTTGTATGAACATGAAAAGGTAAATGGTAACGAATTTGAGGTAAATTTGGTAGTACACTATTTTCCACAACAAATTTGTATCGATAGAATAGAGGATACGGTAGATTATGCTCAATTGTTTCAATTGGTAAGCAATAGAATGGCTATAGCAACCCCTCTTTTAGAAACTTTGGTCATGGAAATTGCTAATTCGGTGATTGAACAATTTACGATGGTAGCACACGTGTTTGTGTCAATTGCCAAATTGAAACCGCCTATTCCAAACTATCAAGGTAGTGTTACCGTAAGTTACGAATTATCAAGGAAATAATTGTTTAGTTACTTTATGCGTATTGTATTATTATTTTGTATGCTTTTTTACTTAGAAGGATTGTGTGCGCAAGAGACTTTTGTTCTATTAAAGGAGGCAGACAATTATGAAAAAAGTTTAAAAGAAAACGAGGCACTCGATAAATACAAACAAGTATTACTTGGTGAGCCAAACAATTGTAAAGCCCTTGTAAAAGCTACAGAGTTAAGCTGTAGAATTGGTGGTAGGGCGGTGCAAAAGTCCGACAAAAAACTCTATTTTGAAACTGCTTTAGCTTATGCAAATAGGGCTGTTATTGCGGAAAGCAGTAATGCAGATGCTTATTATGCTTTGGCATTAGCCTGTGGTAAAATGACGGAAGTGGAAACAGATAATAAAAAAATAGTTTCCTATGTTAAAGAAATAGCAGTAAATGCACAAAAAGCGCTTGCTTTGAATCCGGCACATGGTAAAGCCAATTATGTAGCAGGGAAATGGCATTGTGAAATGTTTAATTTAAATGGATTGAAAAAAGCTGCTGTAAAGTTGTTATATGGAGGCTTACCGATTGCAACAATGGATAGTGCCATTTACTACATGGAAAAGTGCCGTACGTACGAACCTTATTTTGTAGTCAATTACGTCGATTTAGCGAAAGCCTACGAATTGCATAATAAAACAGCAAAGCAAATTGAAATATTGGAAAAGTTAGTCAAGCTTCCCAATAGAACAGCAGATGATGCGAACTTGAAATCGGAAGCGCAGAAAAAACTGAGCGAATTGTTGTAACTGCACAAAAGATGCAGGCAAACATTTAGAACATTAATTTAATTTTCCTATTTTTATTCAAATATTTTTATATGATTAAATTACAAGTAATTGGCCATTTAGGTAGAGACGCCATTGTTAACAATGTAAATGGTAAATCGGTTGTTAACTTCACTGTTGCACATTCCGAAAAGTATAAAGATGCACAAGGTGTTCAAAAAGATAGAACCATTTGGGTTGATTGTGCCTATTGGACAGATAGGACAGCAATAGCGCCCTATTTAAAAAAAGGAACCCAAGTATTTGCAGAGGGTAATCCCGATATATTTTTTTTTTT
>JAIXOS010000283.1 GCA_027486695.1 Chitinophagaceae bacterium
CCGAGTTTTGTCGCCCCACGCTATTGCCAAACCTCCTGTAAGCCGCAGGTGGTCAACCAAATGCTGATAAAATCCAAATCGAAAAAGAAGTCCCAACTTGTGTCAACCCGAAACGACACATGAAAACGAAAAACGATTTATTCTTTCTGCGTTTTGTCTGACCGAAACCTATTTCCCCAAAGTCAAGGTTTTAGCAACAGAATTTTGTCTAACCGCAACCCAACCGAAAAACAGAAACGAAAATCGCTTTTTGATACAAGTCGAGCAACACACAAAAGGTCAATTGTCAAGATGGAAGCAATACGAAAATTACAGTCATGGTTACAAGTCGTTATGTGTCTAACAAAAGCAACTTTTCAAAGCAACCATGCTTGTCGATAAAAACAAGGCTTTCAAGTTTTTCAATTCAATTTGAGTCCAACTGAAACGAAGTTTTAAAAATTCAAAACGTTTTTTGTCGAGGTTAAACGACGATTGAAGTGAAATGAGCAAACTAAAATCTGTCAATCCGCATCGATTCAACTTGATTAGTTTTTTGAAATTAAAGTACTTATTGTGTCCCAAGTCACTTGCGGCTTACGAAATAGGCTTTGTGCAGGTGTGATAGTAGAATTCCGTCTGCCCATAACGTCAAGCCTAATTTCTGTTCTTTTGTTGATTTTTTTTGTTGTCGTTCAATAGCATTCCGTCAAGCTGGAACAAATGTTCAATTGTATTCTTTTGCTCATTGCACTTCCGTCAAGCCACACTTGCACAAAACCAATGTTGCCTGCAGTTAAAGTTTAGCTGAAGGTCGCCACTTGTCAACACCTGTCAACCACCTTATAGGTGAAATAGTAATTTTATCTGTAAAGCAATTTTCTTTATCAATCCCAATTTTTAAAAGTCGATTTATAATTTCTATCTTATCAAAGTTGTAAGATATTAAATTGTCAAGAAATGAATGCTCATACTTATTAAGGTCTACTCTATAAACTACTTTTTCTTTTAAGTCAACAAACAAGTAATGATATACTCCTTCATGTTCAATATGTCCACGTCGATATTCATAAAATAATACAGCTTCACCATTGTCTGACCATTTTACAAATTGCATTGAATTGTCACCAGACAAAACATGAGCAAAACAAGTCTGTCTGTGATAAACAATTTCATTGTGTCTGTCAAAGAATGCAATTTGAGCATGATAATTTCCCCAAACCTCAATTGGCTTTGTTATTCGATAATAAAATGAATTTTGTCTGTTAACAGTGGTCAACTTAAATTCTTTGTCAATGTATGAAAACTGATTTTGCAAATGGTCAAATTAATTGCAGGCAACGAACAAGGCTTGGCGATGGTGGGGCTTTGAGTTGTGTCACGCTTGGCCGTCGCCCGTTGAATGATGATATAAAGTTGAGTTTAAATTCCTGTTGTTCGATTGCGTTCTGTCGAGCTGGAACTGAACTAGAATAAAGTTCCCAAAGTTGAAATACGAGTTTTGTCGCCCCCCACTATTGCCAAACCTCATGTTGTAGGCTGGCTTACTACTCGTTAATAGTAGTCCCCAAGCTTACTATCATTTGGTGTCTCAAGATTGTAATAAGTGTATTCACTTGCACCTTTATACCATTTGTAATTGACCTTTTTAAATCGAAGTCGTCGTACGATTTCTTGAATTGTTTCTTGAGTTTTTTTTATATTTTTATTCGAGGCAAAATAAACACCAGAAAATTCAATAGTACTGTAAGAGCTTCCTATACTTTTTACATCAACATTTTCCTCCCAAAGTTTTTCTTTTGCTATTTTGCAGTATGTCTTCCGTAGGTTGGCAAATTCTTTTTTCTGAAACTCCACTAGTGATGTCTCAAGTTTTGCTGCTGACTTTTTTACACTGTCAACGGATGAGTTTTTTCCATCATTCACGTAATTATACCACTGATTGAAATTGGAAAGTTGATTAGTTAGGTGTTCAATTGTTGTCCATGTGTTCCCATATTTTATTTGAATTTTAATTTTGTCATACTCTTCGTCAATCCTTGATTTCAAAATATCTGTCGGAACTTCTTTATTCAGGGTTTTAGATGTATCAACCAATGTTGTCTGCGATTCTGAGTTACTACTATTTTTAAATTTGTCTTTTGTCGCAATGTCATAAATTATAAAAATAACAAAAGCAACTGCAAGAAATGTCAAACAGCCCTTACTTGCTTTCTTTTTTTCTTCAGCTGTTGGTTCTTTTTTAGTTTCCATAAAATGTTTGATTATTGATGAAATATTAGGTTTTTTGTCAAGCTTGCCTACAACGCAAAGATAAGCGTAATTGCACGTCGAATTAAAAATTATAACTGCTTGATTAATAATGGTAACAATGTTCGTATACAAAATAGCATAGGTGCGTCTATTTTTATTACCACTCCACTTCGCCCTGCCTCAATAGCTCGTCTAATGGATTGGGAATGTTGATGAGCAATTCCTTTTTTACATGCAAATATCGCTCCGTTGTTTTGATGCTAAAATGACCCAATATATCTTTAATGTATCGAATGTCTATTCCTTTCTCTAATAAGTGCGTGGCAAAACTGTGTCGCAAAGTGTGAATGCCTACCTGTTTAATTATCCCGGATTGTTCTTTGGCATGTTGAAATACTTTTTGTGCTGCACGAACACTATATGCTTCACCGGGTTGAAACGGATTTTCAAACAAATATATTTTGGGTCGGGGACTACAATGTTGCAAGTAGGCACGCAATACATCTAACAGCAGAACGCCTAACCCAACATAACGATCTTTTTTCCCTTTGCTGTTTTCTACAAATATTTGC
>JAIXOS010000115.1 GCA_027486695.1 Chitinophagaceae bacterium
ACTACAGCCGGTAACCTTACTATGGCCAATGCTTCAACCATTTCAAGAAGAACTGGTACTATGAGTGCAGCTCCAACTATTGGTAGCGGCAATAGTATTAATGTTATTTATACTGGTACTAGTACTTCGACAACTACCTCTGGTAACGAATTGCCGGCAAGTGCAACAGCTCTAAATAATTTAACGGTCAACTGTACCGGAGGTTCCAATGGTGGGCTTAGCTTAAATGCCAATGCCACTGTTAACGGTACTGTTTTTTTAACAGCAGGAATATTAAATCTTAATTCAAGGACATTAACAGTAGCCGTTAATGGAGGTGTAAGCCGTTCGGGTGGTACCATATCAGCAACACCTACTTACAGTGGCGCAGCAACTGTAACTTATACGGGTTCTACTTTAACTACCACATCTTCGGAGCTTCCTGTAAGCAATACCAGCATTACGCTTGAGGTAAATAATAGTGGGGGCGTTAAGCTAAATAGAACAACCACAATAGGCACATTAACACTTACATCTGGTAAATTGGATTTGAATGGCTATAATTTAATTACCAATACTGTTACTAATAGTTCATCTTTTTCAAATTTCAATACAAGTAATAGTAATTATATTTATAATAATGGCGGCAGTTTTACTGCTAATGTTACTAACAACAATGGTACGGCCGCAGTGTTCCCAATAGGTACAAGTACTACTTACACACCTATTAGCTTTACTTCGGCTAGTGCTGATGCAAGTATTACGGTTAAACTAGGTACTGCAAACAATTTTGGTAGTACGGCTTCTGAAGTATTGCCTGTGCAATGGTATGTTAAGAGTTCGGTAGCGGCTACGAGCACCGTTGGTTATCAGTTTAATTCGGCTGATTATTCCAATTCATTTGCTATAGGTAACACCAATGATTTGGCTGTTACTGCAAGTTCTGTACCATCAAGTATTGTTACAGCCGGTGTTACTATAAGTGGAGCAAATCCTTACTCCACATCTGTTGCTTCTGTGACGTTACCAACTAATGATAATGAGTTTTTTATAATTGGTAAACAGGGTTCTATTTTAAGTGCTGCTTCTATTGCTTATGGCACTTTATCGGGTGTTAGTTTTCCAGCTTGTGCAACTGCGTCGGGTATTAATTTAACTTTTACTTCATCAGGCACTTTTAATAGTGGTAATGTGTATAACGCAGAATTATCAGATGCTAATGGCTTTTTTAATACCCCTACTATAATTGGCTCACTTACTTCTACAGCTAATAGTGGTACGATAGGAAGCATTGCTATTCCAGACGGAATTCCGGCTGGTACAGGTTACAGAATCAGGATATCTTCTACCAATCCAAATGCAAATTCATTTAGCAATGGATCTGATTTAGTTATCAATGCTAAAGGAACTTGGATAGGTGGAGTAGGTGGCAATGCCAATACTGGTGCCAATTGGTGTGGAGGTTTACCATTAACCAATGCCATCATTTCTAGTGGTTCGCCAACCTTATCGGCAGATTTATCGATTAGTGGTAATGTAACGCTTTCATCTGGAGCAAGCATTGTACTTGGCAGCAATACCTTAACCCTTGGTGGTAGCATTACCGGTACTGGTGTAATAACCGGCTCTACAACCTCTAATTTAACGATTAATGGTACAGGTGCTTTTGGTACATTGTATATGGATCAAACAACGCCCGGTACAACCAATGTTTTAGGTACCTTAACTATCGACAGAACAAGTAGTGGGTCGGTAACATTGGCAGCTAGTAATCCTTTAACAGTAGCAACGGCTTTAAACTTAACCAATGGTACTTTAAATGATGGAGGCAATACAATTACTGTAAATGGTAATATTACCGGTACTATTGCATCGGCTTCTATCATTACTGGATCAGGCAATGTAAGGATGTCTAGCACGGGTGCCAGAACAATTGCTACCATTGCTTTAGGTAATTTTGTAAATGCAACTACTTCTGCAACTACAACAATAAGTGGTGCTGTTACCATAGCAGGTACTACAGCTTTAACTAGTGGAACTGGTGTACAAATTGCTGCCAATGGTACGCTTACCTTTGCAGGTACTTTAGGTACGAACCCTGCAGTTACTTTTACTGCTGGTCCAATTACATTTGCCAATAATACTGCTACAGTAGCATTTAACTACAATCCTTCATCTAACATACCTATTGGATTCTTTTCTTCAAATACAGTTCAGAATTTAACTATCAATAGTGCAGCAAATGTTACTTTCTTAGCTGGCGGTACAAATACATTGTTGGTTAATGGAACTTTAACCATCGGTGGTGCAGGTCATTTAATATTGAATGGTGCAGGAACAAATAGTTTGATTGTTAATGCACTTAGTTTTACTAGTACGGGTAGAATTTGGGTACAGTCTGGTAGTGCAACTTTAACATTTGCCAATACAAGCCCTGTATCTATCAGTCCCGCTAGTAATTTGTATTTATCTAGTGGTACTACTGGTACCTTTGGTAATCAAATAACGATGAATACCAATAGTACAGTAACCTTTACTTCGGCACTTACCACCACCAAAAACATCAGTTTTACAAAAGGTACCTTAAATATCGGAACCAATAACTTAACAATTAGTGGCACTAATATAGCAGGAACAACTGGCTCTATTACCTCTACTTCAGGAAAAGTTATTATGTCTGGTAGTTCAGCAACAACTATTGTAACAGGTATGTCAATCAATAACTTAGATATACAAAACTCTGCAGGCGTTTCATTGAGTGGTTCAGGAACTACAACTTTAACAGGTTCTATTTTATCTCATAATGGTGCTAATACGGCTGGCTACACTCTATCAACGGGTAACAACACGTTGGCTATTAATGGTACTATTTCATCTTCGTTTCCATTAACGGTAACAACCGGCACTAATTTATCTTTTAGTGCTACCAACTCTGTACCTACCTCAATAAATACTACCAAGTTAGCTGGTTTAACTGTTGCAGGTGGTTCAACGCTAACGTTAACGGGTAATTTATCTACAACAAGTTTTACGCTTACAAGCGGCAAAGTAAGTTTGGGTAATTTTGATTTAAGTTTTGAAAATGCGTTAGCAGCGGGTAGTGCTAGTGCTTATGTGGTAGCGACTGGTTCTGGTCGTTTAATTCGTTCAGCCATCAGTTCAGTTGCTGGCACTTTCAACTTCCCTGTAGGTGATGCCACCAATTATACACCTGTTACATTGACAAGTGTTGCGGGAACGCCTTCGTCTGCAACTATAGCTGTAAACTTAGTTACTAGCAAACACCCCAACAATACTAGTTTTACCGATTTCTTAACACGTTATTGGAGCATCACTCAAACAGGTATCAGTGGTGCATCAGCTACTGTTGCAGCTACTTACATCAATGGAGATATTACTGGTAGTGAAGCCAATATTTCAAACGCTCAACGTAATGGTAATGCATCTTTTACAAAATCTGGTAGTATTGCTTCAAATACACTTACATACACGAGTGCAACTTTGACAGGTGGTACAGCTTCGGCATTTACTGGTATTGAAACCGTTGCAACCGTTAATTCGGGTGATGTAACTGGTGGAGGTAATGTATGTAGTTCTTCTGCCAATAGCACCGATTTGTCTTTGAGTGGTTATACGGTAAGTGGTGCAACTATTGTAAAATGGCAGTCATCTACTGATGAATTTGTAAGCAATGTAGTAGATATTGCCAATACAGGTACTACTTATACTGCTGCTAATGTTACTACTACTACTTCTTACAGAGCGGTATTAAGTTATACTGGTCAGGAAATAGCTAGTGGTTATACAACGATAAGTTCGCTTGCCAATGGTAACTGGATTGGTAGCATTGACAATGATGCCAATAACCCCGGCAACTGGTGTGGTGGTTTACCTACTAGTGGTACTAATATCGTAATACCTGGTGATGGAACTCCTCAGTTATCAGATAATTTAGCAGTGAACAACGTCAATATTTTAGGCTCATTGAATCTAAATGGCAATACGCTAACAATTAATGGTGCTATTACTGGTTCAGGTGCCATCATTGGTTCTAGTACTTCTGGCTTAACCATTAATGGTACGGGTGCATTTGGTTCGTTGTACATGAGTCAGTCTTCAGCGGCTGCAAGAACATTGGGTACATTTACCATCAATAGAACAAGTAGTGGTACGGTTACTTTGGCTACTCCTATTATTGTTGGTACTAACTTTAATTTAACTGCCGGAACATTGAATGATGGAGGTAACAGCATCACCGTAAATGGTAATGTAACAGGTACTTCTACTACGGCTTCTATACATAGTGGTAGTGGTTCTATGGTGCTAGGTGGTTCTGGTGCAAGAACGATTAGCAATATAAGTTTGGGGAATGTCAGTGTAGCATTAAGTACTGCGGCAGATACTGCCACAACTAGTGGTACAGTAGTAGTAACGGGTGTTACCACTCTAACAAGTGGCGGGGCCCTCAAAGTAGGTGCATCTAGTACCCTTCGTTTTGAAAGTGGTACTTCAGGAGCTACGCATACTGCATCTAGTGGACTGTTTTTAAGAGCATCTGGAAGTACTACTATTGCTACCAATGGTAATGCGAGTTCTACACTTGAATTTAAATATACCAATACGCAAACTCTATCTGCTTTACAGGGTTTATTTAACAATGCCAATTTTAATAACTTAACCATTAGTGGTGCAGGATCTGCAACATTCCGTGGAAGTAGTGTGGTGGTAGTTATACCAGGCTCATTAGCAATAACTGGTGCAGGTTCATTTAATGCAGATGGTAGCAATGGTACAGTTGGTGTAACATTGGGCAATGCCCCTATTTGTTCCGGTGCGGGTAGATTCAATATGAGTACGGGTGCTTCTTCTACCTTAACATTCAATAATACTTCACCTATTACTTTCACCCCATCTACCTTAATGGCTACCAATACTGCCAGTTTTGCAATTGCTGGTAGTAGTACAGTAACTCTTGGTTCTGCATTAACTTTAACTTCAGCTGCCAATTTAACACT
>JAIXOS010000105.1 GCA_027486695.1 Chitinophagaceae bacterium
CGAGTAGACGACGCAATTTCAAAATATCATCCCGATGTTATTTATTTTGATGAACATGCAGGCAACTCTATTATTGATTTAGGTGTAAAAATGGGTTTGGGCTTTCTTGCCCCAAAGCTTATTGCCAATTATTACAATAAATCTTTGCAATGGAATCGTGGCAAAATGGATGTAGTCATCAATCTTAAAGGCGTTGGTGGAAAATACAATAGTTTCAAAAACAGTCCCGAATTAATTCCAATAGTTGACCGCTCATTGGTAAAAAGTACAGAAGCATTCATCGAATCCCAAATAAATGCCTATCCTTTTCAAACAGAAACGAGCATCTCAGAATGGCATTATAAAACAGGGCAAAAGTATATGAGTGCATACGAGGTGATTGCTAAACTAATGAAAAATGTTTCACGAAATGGAACAATGCTGCTCAATATTACACAACATGGTAGGGGCGATTTGGATACCGCATTAATACGTATATGTAAAGATGTTGGTATATGGCTTGCGACAAATGGCGAGGCTGTTTATGGCTCGCGTCCTTTTGAAGTTTCCGCCGAAAACAATGTAGAATATACACGCAACGGTGGTAAAGTATATGCAACATTATTAAATTGGAGAGGCGATTCTGTTTGTCTTACTGCGCTTCATAGTGGCGGTAACACAATTGGTAAAGTGCTGAATGTAGAATTAATGGGTTCAAATGTTCCAATAAAATTTGTACAAGATAAAGACGGCTTAAAGTTAAAACCTACGTCGGTACTAAGTGCCTTACCCCAAATTTTTGATACTGCATTGGCGTCAAAGTGCAGGGTACTTAGCATAACACACGATAAACCTTGGATAAATGATGACGATCCGGGTGTAAGGGCTGCAGGTTGGTATCGGAAATGTAATTTGGGTACCGGCGATTACAACAACGATCTTACCATCAGCAATGTGTTGGGAGATGTGTGGAGTACAACATTTACAGGAAAAGGCTTTAAAATTATTGCTCCGTTGGAGCCGGGGGCTGGTAAAATTAGCGTTAAAGTTGACGGTAAAACATATAAAAACGTTGATTTGTCTACCAAAAAAGCCCGGCAGGCACAACAAGTAGTTTGCTCAATTTCAGATTTAAAAGCCGGTAAACACACCATAGAAATTATGAATAATAGTCATCAGCCGGTTTCAATTGATGCAATAGAAGTATGGTAAGAAGAGGAGTGGATTTGATATTTTAAATAATGTTATTTTGGCGAATTTCATAGAAAGCATGATGCTTAGTTTTTTCATACTAGGTATTATGCTTTTGTTATTTTGCTAATAAACATTCAGGAAAACCAAAACGCAACTATAGCTATAAACCTTAAGCTGATTACATTTCAATTCAGTAGACGATTTTTTCAAAATCGAAGTTCATCGCTTTTGCGCTCTTGCTTTCGAGTAAATTATTTTAGTGTATGTTTTTGTAATGCGTTTCGCATTTAATGTGAATTTATATGGAATAAATCTAAAAAAATATACTAGGTTTATTTAGGGGTATGCTAGTTTCATTCGTCTTTATTATTACTTGCGGTGCGAGTAATAGGTTATACAATTTTCAAGTCATAGTTTAGGGTTCAAAGCCGTAGTTGGAGTGGTATATCTTTGAAGTGAGTTGAAAAAAGTGCATCCTGTGCGTACCGGAACAGATAAATAAACGTAACAATCGACTATTGCGGCCTTGATTAGTTTGCCAAAACGATGTAACAATATTATTACCCAAACCTAGTATTCCCATAATGGATATAGTTGAGGTTTTGTGTGGCAACGCTCAATGCGCAAATGGTTAATGGTTGTATAAATTAATTTTTAATGAATGCAAAACTAGATGCCTGTGATTGATTTTAACACTCTATTATTCTTAACAATTACAATTGTAAATATTGAAAATGAGTAACATATTGAAGGTCTTAATATCAGTATGTTTGTATGCTCTTTCAATTAGTTTGCCAGCTCAAACACCCGAGCAAACGGTATCAATAGACTCATTACAAGCGTATATACTTACTCCAACTCCGGCACTCTTACCGCGCATAAACGGTGCAAAGGTGTTTGGTGTACATCCTAAAGCGCCTTTCATTTATCAAATTCCTGCTTCAGGCAAAAGACCAATGCAGTTTAATGTGGCTTATTTGGCCAAAGGGTTTACTGTAAACAATATTACAGGACTTATCACCGGTGCAATTGCCAATGTGGGTGAATACCATGTAACAACCTTTGTAAAAAGGGATGTTGGAAAGGCCGAAAAAAAATTCAAGATCATTGCGATAGAGAACACAATACTTACTCCAGCTTTCGGTCGGAATAGCTTGAATTGTTGGGTTACTGCTGTTTGTCAAGAAAAAAAGCGGAAAGTGGCTTGTGCTATGGTGTCTTCGATTTTAAGTGAACATAGACTAGTAACACTTGGATTAATTAAAACAGAAAATATTGCAAATTGGGCAAAACTCAGTATAAAGGGAAAGCAAATTGTACTTGATATTTGGCGACAACAAAAAATAGGATTTTTTGATGGTGAATTTGCTGCCTGAGTGGAATCCTAACGGAATGGTATTGATTAGAATGTTGAATAAAAAATTGACAACAGAATGAATTTTAAAAAAACAACTATTGTATTTATTTCTTGCATCTTTTGGTTGCTTATTAAGGTAACGGCTCAAAGCAGAATAGAAACAGACCTTTCCGGAAAGGGTTGGAAGCTTTTACAGGATAAGGAAGCACAGTGGAAGAATGACTCTTTTTATCTTCCACCTGTCAATATTGCCAATCTTCCTAGGCATTTTCCCTCCGGCGGTTGGTCGTTGTTGCAATCGCCTCAAGCGGTAGAAGTGAGCGTCCCGGGTACTGCCGAACAATACTTGCAAAAAAAATCGGGGCCCGATAATGTGATTTTGGGTGTTACATGGTGGTATCGCAATATTTTAATTCCTAAAACACCAACGTCCAAAAAAATCATCCTACGTTTCGAGAGTGCACGCTATCGATCAGAAGTATTTGTTAATCAAAAATTAGTAGGATACGATTTTATTGGTAATACACCCTTTGAGGTGGATATTTCCGAAGTAGTTAAGCCCGGCGAAACGGCTCAATTGGCTGTACGCGTCACCAATCCGGGTGGAAACTATGATTGGAAAGACGGTAACAATAAATGGGGCAATAGAGATGTGGCTGGCAGTTTGGGCTTTGGAGGCATTACCGGCAGGGTGAAAATGCTCGTTTGTGATCCGGTGTATGTAGACGATATCTATTTGCAAAATACACCTGTTTATAAAAAGGTGATTGCGGAAATAACCATTAAGAATACGCTAAAAACAGACGTTGTTCGCAATCTTTTGCTGCGCGTAGTAGACAAAAAAAATCCCGGATTAGAAGTTTTTCGAACAACGATGGCTTCTATTCAGCTCAAACCGGGCAACAATCTCATTCCTATTACCATTTCAGCGCCGTCAGCAAAACTTTGGGACATTGAAAATCCCAATTTGTATGTTTGCCATACTTCATTGTTGGAAAAATCAACATTGGTTGATACCGATACCAAGGTATTCGGTTTCCGATGGTTCGAATTGTCGGGCATTGGTAAAGATGCCATGTTTCGGCTAAACGGAAAGCGTATTGTACTCCGAACGGCGATTAGTTGGGGATTTTGGCCAATATCGGGTAGTGTTCCTACTCCTGAATTAGCAGAAAAGCAAATTCGTGTTGCAAAAAAACTCGGATTGAATATGCTCAACTTTCACCGATGTATTGGTCAGCCTTTGGTACTTGAAAAAGCAGACGAATTGGGATTGCTCTATTATGAAGAACCAGGAAATTATGCCGCTGCTACGCAATTTGCTTCCACCCGTGCCATGATGCGCGAAAGACTGTTACGTATGGTTCGGCGCGATCGTAGCCATCCAAGCATGATTATATATTGTATGCAAAATGAGGTGCGCGACGTTCCGGATTCTATTTTTCAAGTATATAAAAACGATATGCACGAGGCTCATCGCATCGATCCCTCACGTACAATTGTACGAACCTCAGGTTGGGCATTGGGTGATGATATTGATGATCAGGCAAAATTGCACATGCGACCTTTTGATACGGTGCAATACATGAATGGTTGGTACGATTTTCATCAGGCGGTAGGTCCACATACCTGGATGCAATCGTTCTATAAATCACCCACCGATTATTACGCCAAAACCAACAACAAAAAAGAAATTGTTTATTGGGGCGAAGAGGGGGCTTTATCATCTCCACCAAGAATAGAAAAAATTAAACCCGATCTCGATCAATTACCCAATCCGGGTTGGGATGGCAGTCTATACAAAGAGCAATACCATGATTTTGCCAATTATTTTAAAACCAAAAAACTTGCTTCTGCTTTTCCTAATATCGATGCATTCACTTCAGCTATGGGAGCAATTTCACTCGAACATCAGGGGCGAAAATTGGAACATGCACGCATCAATAATTTGGCCGATGGATATGCTGTAAATGGCTGGGAATCTGAAATTTTAGAAAATCATTCGGGTATTGTAGATTGCTTTCGCAATCCAAAGTCCGACCCCGCTATTTTAGCCTATTATTGTCAGCCCATGTACATAGCTGTAAAAACCCGCAAACAAGTGGTAGACATGCCGGGTAGTTTTATGACCGATTTCTATATTGTCAATGAAAAGAATATTCATGGCAATAAAAAACTCAAGATTTTGGTGAAGCGTCCGGATGGTAGTGTCATTTTTTCAAAAACAATGCCCGTAAATGTAACCGGAGGCGATGTATATGGCGAATTATTGGCCAAAGGTATTGAAGTGCCCGTTCAAGCGGTTGCGGGAATGTATCAGATTGAAGCATCATTAATAGATGCAGATGGAAAAGCACTTGCTTTTGGGCGTGACAAAGTGTTGGGTGTTGAGTGGAAATCGGCCAAATTGCCTGGCTCCGGAACTGTTTGGGAATCGGGAGCAACGGTTTTGAATTTTTTGAAAAATGAAAAAGCTGCTAATGTAACGCCTTATAGTGAGTCGTTACCAAAATTAGATTGGGCGGTTGTGGCGCGTTCGCCCAAAGGCGGTGATAAAACTTTTGTACCTGCCGAGCGTTTATTTGATCCTAGCGGAAAAAACAATGGCGTAAAAGTTGCCTATTATTTAGGTGCCGATTTTGAGAAACTAGTAGCACAACAAACCGAATCGAAAGTTAATTTAACCATCAACGAAGGTGCTACCCCGCATCCGGCCGTAACGTCTACATTTAATTACAGTGTTCGTTGGGAAGGGCAAATTTTACCGCCTTACGCAGGTGCATACACTTTTGAATTGGAGTTTGGTTATGGCGGAGAAGGCATATTTGAAATCAATGGTGTTAAATCTGCCCTCCTTACCAAAAAAAATACCAAACTAACCATCAATTTAGAAGCAGGTAAAATGGTTACACTGAAAGTGGAATTGCGACACAAACGTTATTCCGGTGCGGCAAGGCTCTATTGGTCTATTCCCGAACCCAATATTTTTGATGCGCAACGATTAATTGACCGCGTAAAAAACGATGGCACCAACTTGATAATCATTGAAAATGCAGCGGCTTGGATGCCACTTATCAGTAAAAATACCTCCGTAACGTACAAAGACAAATTTGCCGTTGGAACCAATTGGTTGGGTGGTACCCACTTTGTAAAAAAACATCCATTATTTAAAGATTTGCCGGTTAACTGTGGTATGAATTGGCCGTATGAAGCCTTGGTACATAACGGCAATGAACGATTAGGACTTGAAATGGAGGGAGAAGAACTAGTGGTTGGTAATTACCATAGCTATCCACAAAAACTTGGCACAAGCGTGGGGGTGGTTGATTTTGGAAAGGGCAAAATCATCTTTTCTACATTGGATTTATTCGACAATCTTGAGTCGTTGGAATCGACAGCTGCGGTTGCTAAAAAAATATTATGCAATTACATTATCCATGCAGCATCTAAATAAAGCTGCAATAAAAAAATTGAAATAAAAACAACGTATTTATGATGAAGAAATGTATCCTTTTTTGTTTCCTGTTGGGTATTCTTGGCACACAATATCAACAGTCATTGGCTCAAGCACCACAATCGCAAATAGGGGACAAGAAAATGGAATGGTGGAAGGATGCAAAGTTTGGCATGTTTATCCATTGGGGATTGTACAGCGTTCCGGCAGGCACCTATAAAGGGAAAAAAATACCTTGGATTGGGGAATGGATTATGAGCAAAGCTAAAATTCCGGTAGCCGAATATGTAAACTATGCCAAACAATTCAATCCCACAAAATTCGATGCCAATGAATGGGTGAAAATGGCAAAAGATGCCGGAATGAAATACATCGTATTAACGAGTAAACATCATGAAGGCTTCGCCATGTTTAAATCAAAAGACAGCTTTAACATTGTTGATGCCACACCATTTAAAAGAGATGTGGTAAAAGAACTTGCAGAAGCATGTAAAAAACACCAAATGAAATTGGGGCTTTATTATTCGCAATGTCAGGATTGGACAGCGCCCGGAGGCTTATCGTACACCGGTCATTGGGATAGCGCTCAAAATGGCGATTTGAATACTTATATCTACAATAAAGTAATACCACAGATAAAGGAAATTTTAACCAACTACGGCGATATAGCGGTGCTTTGGTTTGATACGCCCAACGGAATGAAAAAAGAACATGCCGATAAAATCATGGAAATCATAAAGATGCATCCCAATCTCATTTACAATAACCGGCTTGGTGGTGGCTATGGCGGCGACTTAGAAACACCCGAACAATACATTCCGGCTACGGGTTTTCCTAATAAAAATTGGGAATCGTGCATGACCATGAACGATACATGGGGTTATAAAAGCGATGATAACAATTGGAAAAGCAACAAGCGACTCATTCATAACCTTATAGATGTAGCCTCAAAAGGGGGCAATTATTTATTGAATGTAGGTCCCACTAGCGAGGGCATCATTCCTCAGCCATCTGTTGATCGGCTCAAAACAATTGGTAATTGGTTGAAAATAAATGGAGAAGCTATTTATGGCGTTAAAGCAAGTCCTTTTACTTACCTCAGTTTTGGACGTTGTACAGTGAAGAAAGATAGCCTGTATTTGCATGTATTTAATTGGCCAAGCAATGGAATAATCAAAGTGCCCATGCAAAACAAAATCAATCATGCTTGTTTATTAGCCGATAAAAAAACAACCATAAAATACAAGCAAACCGGTAAATACATAAAGTTTTTCTTGCCAAAAAAATGCATTGATACGTTTGCTACGGTCATTGCTTTACAATTGAACGAAAAGCCCAATGTTACGGTACTCGATCCCATTCCTTCTATGAATAAACCGGCTACCGCTTCTTCTCAAAAAAACGATTCTTACAGTCCTTCATCTGTTTTCAATGTGAATGCCAAAAAAGGATGGATAGCAGCCGATAACGAAAAAACAGGATGGATTGCAATTGATTTAGGAAAACCTACAAGCATAGGCAGTATTACCATAACCGAGGCCGGCGAATACGATCATTTTATTCAAAAATTTAGATTGGAGTACAAAGATAATGACGAGTGGAAAACTGTTTATGAGGGCACCACTATCGGGCCGGGTTATAGCAATCGGTTTAAGCCAATTATAGCACAAACCTTCAGAATCAACATTCTAGAATCAACCAAAACACCGCAAATAAAAGAAATGCAATTGTATTTTGATGAAGAATAATTCAGTAACAAAACAATAAATTATTTATATATTTAAATTTCTATCGTCATATCTAAAGAACGGCGAAAAAACAAGTCAGCGTCGTTAATAAAATTGAAAAACATCAGTCAAAAAGTTTTCTTCAAATCAACCTATCAATAATTTATGAAAAAAAATGTATTTATAGTTCTTTTGTTTATGAGTTGGGCATTGTCCGCCAAGCCTTTCATCAGTTTTGGAATGCCACCTATTGAATACCATGTAGATCCCATAAAAGGTACAGCATCCGCTTTAGCCAACGGTACATCAATGTATCCCTTCAAAACCATTCAGCAGGCGCAGGAAATGGTTCGAGCCAATAATAAAAACATGGCATCCGATATCATTGTATACCTGCACGCGGGTACATATGAACTTGCTAAAACCTTAACTTTTACGGAAGCTGATGGCGGCAACAATGGTTTTACAGTTATTTACAAAGCATATAAAAATGAAAAGCCACAGATTACCGGTGGAAAACCCATCACGGGTTGGAAAGCTGTAAGTGGTAAAGGTTATTATAAAGCCAATGTTGCTACGTCGGAGGGATATTCAGCTTATATGCGTAATATTTTTATCAATGGTAAACGTGCTATACAAGCTAGAAGTGCTTTTATTACGGCCCACAATTGTAATTATGACGATCCCAAAACCCCACAATTTCGTGATGGTGTTTTTGTAAAAACGAACGATATAAAAAAATATACCAATGTAAGCGATATTTATTTCTTCCAATGCGGTGCGTTTAAGCATATCGAAATTCCTGTCTTGCAAATTGTACCGGTTACACCTACAGAATCGGCATTGGTAATGAAGCAACCTTCTTTTTACAATTGGACCAACACATACACTTACTATTCGGTTCCTACACCCGAACCAATACAGCTTATCAATGCCTTTGAAGAGTTGGATGAACCGGGCGAATTTTATCACGATCGCAAATCGGAAACCATCTATTATTACCCACGAAAAAATGAAAATTTAAAAACAGCTCAGGTTATTGCACCTGCTGTAGAAACATTATTAAAAATTGAAGGAGCATCTAATTCCTTCATCAACAATTTAAAATTTGAAGGCATTTCGTTTGCTTATGGCAATTGGACAACTTGGGCTACCAAGGAAATTGGCAGAAGTCAAGCTGATTTATATGCAGATTACTCATCAATAGAAGGTCAAATTCAGTTGCGATATACCAATAATGTAACCTTTAAGGGTTGTCGTTTTGAGCATCTTTTGGGTTCGGGTATTTATTTACCCGATAACAACAACCACACCACTATACAAGGCAATGTATTTAACGATTTAACAGCCGCCGCGGTTTTAATTGGTAAAGACCAAACCCCGTCAGCAGCCGTTAACAACCACACACTTATTGATAATAATGTGATAAGAACCATTGGCGTTGATTTTTATCAGGCTTCGGGTATTTATGCTAATGCAAGCAATAACTTAACCATCACGCATAACGATGTAGCCGATATAGCTTATTTTGGAATCAATCAGCGTTATTCAAACCTAAAAACTTCTTTCGTTGGTAATACCCAAATTAAATACAATAAAGTAACCAATTATGCTACTGCTGCTAAATACGGTTTTGGTATTTCAGATGAGGTAGGAGCATATTATTTTTACGATGTACAAAATTCTGTCTTTGCAAATAATTATGGCGAATATCTTGGCAACAAATCCCTCGACGGCTGTTTTAGAGAAGATGCCGGTGGCATAAACAATAAGTTTATCAATAATGTGGCTAATTGTAAGGCATCAAAAAAATCTTTCTCCTTTGGTGGTGAGCCTAATTGTAACTTATTGTTTGATAACAATTATTCAAATGTACCCGATAAGTTCACCAATATTCCCGGCTGTACCAATATCAATTTTCATTTAGAACCAAATGCTCCCTTTACCACCAAGTGGTCGCGGGAAGCACAAGCAATTATAGATAGTGCCGGTTTGCAGGCAAACTACAAATTTTTACTATCCGGATTTGGCCCCGATGTTTACGATAGTACGATGCCGCCAACCGTAAAAGAAGTACCGTGGAGCAATGAATTGATTAGTTATCTCCAATCGGTACAGCAGCCACTTACAAAAGATGTCAATTTATTTTGGACCACTTTTGGGCATAGTAAAGATTTATCCAAACAAAACAATGGTATTTTAATTCAAAATGCTTCGCTAAGTACCAAAGCCGTTTTTAGAGGTGGATTTTACGACAACAAGCCCATTCGGTTTAATGCGTTGTTTAAAGACACCGCCAATACGTACAAAGAACTTTCGTTCAGAGTGCCTTATTTTTCCTGGAAAAATTTGTCGAGGTACTATTTTAATTTCACCAACAAAGAGTTGACTTTAAAAAGGGTGAATGCCGATTTATCTACCACAACACTTATTGGCAAAAAAGGCATTATTTCTGAAGCTATTAAATATACATCTAATTTATATACAACTGGAAGTAATATAGAAATTCAATCACAGCAGGTCATCGACGGTGTTAAGATTGTTTTGTTCATTGATGGTGTAAAATGGGTGGATTGCTTAGATGCAACTCCTGGATACTTAACGAATCCGGGCTTTTGGATGGTGGAAACCAAAAATGCTGGTGGATCAATTTTATTAAGAGAGCCAATAGTAGAAAAAGTTACCAAAGCAGAGTTTAATTAGTGGGAGTAACTTAAAAATAGCAGAGTTGTATTCAAATAAATAGGGAATAAAATTTTCTGTAAAAATCTAACAAAATGCATATGAAATTCAAGAACTACATTCTATACAAATGCCTGTTTTTGGCGATGGCTCAAATAGGAAGTATTGGCAGTTTTGGGCAATTTGAAAACGTTAAAATCAGTAAAAACCCTAAAACTTACTGTAATCCTCTCAACATCAGTTACAGGTTCAGTATTCCAAATCCCGGATGTCGGGAAGCTGCAGATCCTGTTTTGCAAGTATATAAAGGAAAGTATTATTTGTTTGCTTCAAAGTCGGGAGGGTATTGGTATTCAACCGACATGGCAAAATGGAACTTTGTTGCAATATCTCCCAAAACATTACCAATTGAACAATATGCCCCTACTACTTTCGAATACAAAGGTTGGTTATACTATGTGGGCTCTGTAAAAACGGGTACTACAGGAATAATATACAAATCGCAATCGCCCGAAAAAGGTGAGTGGACACCAATTAAAGAAATTAAATCAGATTGGGATCCTTCGTTTCTTGTAGAAAAAGATAGTTTGTATTTATATGCCGGATGTTCTAATACACAACCTATTTTCAGTCGAGTTTTTAATCCGGAATCGTTTCAAATTGTGCGCGATTCTACTGTGCTTTTTGGTAGCCAAACACAAGTTCATGGCTTTGAGCGCCCCGGCGATAAAAATCAGTTTGCCAATAAAAACAATCCTTGGGTAGAAGGAGCTTGGATAAACAAACATAAAGGCGCGTATTTTCTGCAATATGCGGTGCCGGGTACTTCAAGTAGTTCTTATTGTAATGGATTGTATACCGCTTCTTCGCCTGCCGGACCTTTCAAATTTGCATCTTATAGTCCCGTTTCGTACATGCCGGAGGGTTTTATAGCCGGAGCCGGACATGGCGCTATGGCAGAGATAGCTCCAAATAATCTGCAAAGTGTGCAAACTATGCGGGTGAGTGTTGTGCATGGTTTTGAACGAAGAGTGGGGCTATTTAAAGCGGGTTTTGATAAAGACAACATGCTTTATTCTACTACGTATTTGGGCGATTATCCCACTTTCAATCCGTTGCAAAAAAGCAAAAACCACCAACCCGGATGGATGTTGCTTTCCGGAAACAAAAAAGTCATTGTTTCTTCCAATCATGCAGCTGCGGATGAACAAAAGATTACTGACTGCGATGTTAGAACGTTTTGGTCGGCAGCAACAGCCAATGCAGGTGAATTTGTAGTGGTTGATTTAGAAGATAAAAAAACAATACATGCTATACAATTCAATTTTGCAGAAGCCGGAGCCACTGAATTACCCGAAAAATACAAAGGCACTAGAAATGTTGTTGAAGCATACAATTTGTACGCTTCCAACGACGGGAAACAGTGGTTTTTGATTGTAGATAAAAGTAAAGACGAGGAAGATCATCCACACGACTACCTAGAGTTTGAGTCGCCGTTTCAGGCTAGGTACATCAAGGTCGAAAATGTGAAGTTTACTGCCGGGCTTCGTTTTTCAATGCGCGAGATTCGGGTTTTTGGATTTGGGAATGAAAAGCAGCCGCTTAAAACAACCGGATTGGCAATTGTACGCAATAGCCAAGATCCATGTAAAGCAAAAATAAATTGGACGAGCAATGCAACTGCAAAGGGCTATGTAATCCGCTTCGGAATAGCATCCGATAAACTCTATAACTCCATTGAAATAATTGGAAATAAAACCCAATACGAGATTAATTGCTTAAATAAAGGGCAAGAATATTATTTTAAAATAGATGCATACAACGAAAATGGAATAACCGTTGGAGATGAAACAATAAAAGTAGAATAGGTTTCAATGTTGGTAATTGATTAACATTAATAATGATAAAATAAACAAATGATGAAAAGAGTTTTTGTTTTGTTGGTAGTTTACTTTGGGTTGTGTGCGCCAATGAGCATTTTGGCACAAAAGGTTGACTCTATGGCAACAAATGGTTCTTTAAAACCATTGATAGATGAGCCGGGAATGTCGGACCCACATGTTTTGGTGGTTGGCGATACCGTTTATTTATTTACAGGACATGATATTGGTTTTGGAATAAAGGATTGGGTGATGCCGGATTGGAGAATATATCGCTCTGTAGATCTGAAAAATTGGAAACTTGTTGGCACTATCAGCCCGGAAGATAATTATATGGGCAAAGGAAATACCAATTGTTGGGCAGGAGATATAGTGAAAAAAAATGGCAAGTATTATTGGTATTTCTCCAACCGTAAAGAAAATGTAGGCGTTATGGTTGCGTCTAGGCCGGAAGGACCGTATAAAGATGCCCTACAAAAGCCACTCGTAGAATCTTTCGATCCTACCATATTTGTTGATGACAATAAGAAGTCTTAC
>JAIXOS010000392.1 GCA_027486695.1 Chitinophagaceae bacterium
TGGCAATAGTGGGGGGCGACAAAACTCGTATTTCAACTTTGGGAACTTTACTGAACTTCGGTTCCAGCTCGACAGAACTCAACCGAACAACAGGAATTTAAACTCAACTTTTTATCATCATTCAACCACCTAAATCTAAATCCAGCATACATTTTTATACGTTCTACTATTTCAAGTTTACGACAAGTGAATGTGTGTTATCGTATTTTGTGGTATTCAAATTATAAGTGCATTT
This sequence comes from Chitinophagaceae bacterium, assembly GCA_027486695.1. GTDB lineage: Bacteria > Bacteroidota > Bacteroidia > Chitinophagales > Chitinophagaceae > Parasediminibacterium. The sequence goes on from JAIXOS010000392.1 coordinate 236, forward strand.
ACCTATTAGGTTCAATTTTTTAATGGCTATTTCGCCTGCTAAAACTTTTAAAACTGCTTTATTTGAATTGATAGTATAAGTGCCCCAAGCATACCCATTACTCCAAAAATAAGTTCCATTTTTTGCGGTAAAGGTCATTTCCTTAGTAACAGCAGAATATTGAAAGCCCGATGTTGCCAAAATTACACCCCAACTAGCCATAGCTCGGACATAATGATGGCCACATTCTGGCTCATCATATGGATTCCTTTTTAACCCATCGTACCTTTCTCTAATAGCCTTAATGCATTTTAATCCATTTGCTGTTTGTCCTTCATACAGCATACCAATTGCTGCCGTATATTCAAAACCTGTCATTGCTTCTGCAAAATAAGGAAAGGGTACTTTAAGCCTTTCTCCTGGCCATTTAGCCATAACCAAACCACTTTCTTTACCTATTGCAAAGGATCTCATATTGTTAAATTCAGATGAAAAATCCTTTACGTAATTATATTTCATGACGGAGGTAAGGGTGGTTTTTATTTTTTGAGGATCATTCAAATACCCTAACCCTGAAGTATGTGCTAGCATTTGTCCTACTAATTGATCTACTAGGCAACCTTCACCTAGCTGAAAGTCAGGATTAGCAAGGTTTTCAGCACCGATGCCTAATCGTAAGCCTGGATGAATATCAGCTGGATTGGGAATAGGTTTTATTTTTTGTATAAAATACTCGCCATTAAATAAATTTTTGGCGGTCCATTCTTTGCCCAATAAAAATAATTGGTGGCATTTATCGGCAAATTCTTTGTCTTTTATATATAATGCCATTTGTTCTGCAGCTCCTAAGGCACCTAAATACCAAAACTGCATTTGCGGATTTGGTCCAAAATATTCTACATCCATCGTATTATGCTGGCAACCTTCCATAACGCCATCTTGGTCCGCATCCCAGCCACCTTTAACCCAAGCAAAAGCAAGTGCCAACTTTAAAGAACTCCAGTTTCGCCTTAGTAAGGAATCATCCCCTGATAACTGCCATTCACGGTATAATTTAATGATTGAACCCATTTGCCCATCTGCTGCTGCTACACCATTTCCTTTACTTGCCTCGGCTAAAGGCAAGGCAATTCTAAAACTCATTTTACCGGCAGGGTCAGTTGCATAGTTCATTTCAACGTTACGCATGGTACATGCCAATTGTCCAAAAAGGTAAGGCGTTGCTAAATCATAATTCCAAACATGAGTGCAACTGCCCCAACAAGATCCCATACCATCACCCATGCCTTCGTAACCCATTAATTCGCCAGATGCAATACGAAATACCGTTTGAGACCGAAGTGTGCTTATGTTAAAAAGTGCAGCCTCCTTCACTACCGCAGGAATGGTGGCTTGTGTAAATGCTCGTAAAAAATCACGTGTTTTTATTTCTAAGGCTGGAATTGCTGGAATAATTTTTTGAGCTGCATCCCAAGCATTCGTATATTTTGCACTGTAATAATTCCCTACAATTGTTTTAGACCAAGCATATCGATTGGGAAAATTCCATGTAATATAAAAGCGAAAAGTAGAGGTTGCCTTAGGTGCTATCGTTTGTTTTACAGCAAGGGATGCCATTGGATTGTTATCATTTAATTTTTCTTTGTCTGTTAATTCTCCATCTTTACTAAAATCATCCCAAAAGTCCAATGTGCCTTTTTCCCAAGAATTTCTCTCTGATGATCTGCGATAGGTAACCCCATTTTTAGCGATGGTAGACAATGCAATAGTACCGTAGGCCGCATTCTTTTTATCTATACTATCAGAATACATATAGATGCCCGAAATGCCGTTATCTGATTTATATGTGTTTTGATTGTGTCTAGCACCTTCAGGTATCACATCGCCTCTTGGTGCTTTATATTTGCTACCATCCATGCCCACAAAATTTCGCATCGTACCACATACTGCCACTTGCAATGGTTTATCTATAAGGTTGGTCACTTCATAGGTAAGTACAGCCACAGGCAAACCGCTTGCATCAGCATCTCCTGGAACTAATGGATTAAAGCCAATTATTTTTACACGTACAGGCAATTCCTGATCGGATAAATGAACAATTCCTACAGGGTAAGAAGCATCGAATGAAGCATTCGAGAATCGAGGCATGCCATGATTATTAACTGGACGTCCTTCCCAATGCTGGTACTCAGTAGGATGCACAGGACCAATTAAAGCTCTTGTAATAGAAGCAGCCTTCTCAGGCTTTATATAAATAGAAAAGAAAGGTGCATTGTTGCCTTTTGTAGCAGCACTGAAATTTATACCCGGACGGTTCATAATTTGCCAATCACGTAATTCGCCACGGCCCCCTAAGGAAACTGTTCCTGTTCCAATACCACCCAATGGTAAAGCGATATTTAATAAATGTTCTTGGTCGTAAGATTTAAGTATTGGCCAATTTGTAATAGGTGTCTGGGAAAATAAATTTAGAGAAGGCACTATAGACAAATACAGTAAAAATAGGATTTTTATGAAGCTATTCTTACGTAACAAAGTGCTTGTCTTTAGCTTGGACAATTTATTTATAAATTCCATTAATACAATTTAATTAGTTATCAAGTTTATTTCTTCTTAATTCTCATCATCTCAGTTCCTGCTAACAATACAGCTCCTAAAGCATGATTATCATTTAACTTCTTAGGCCTAGTTAAGTAAAATTTTATATCGTCCTTTATATTAGTACCTACACAAACATCTTGCACTAACCCATCAGATGTGATTTTTGATGCTAAACCCTGCCAGCCATTTTCTGCAATAGACAAATATGATGAATTAATCCATCCCTCATTTACAGCTTTCGCAACTGCATACACAAACATAGCAGTACCAGAAGTTTCCAAATAGGAATCTTGTCTATCAATAACTTGGCGCCACAGGCCAGATATATCTTGATAACGAGAAAACCCTGTAATTTGTCTTTGCAGTAATGAAATAATAATCTTCCTTTTTGGATGATTTTTTGGCAAACAATCAAGCAACTCCGTTTGAGCCATTGCTACCCAGCCGTTACATCTTAGCCAATGAGCAACACCATTTTGTTTCTCATTTTGATACCAACAATGCCAATAAATACCTGAAGAATTATCGAACAAATACCTATTAAAATTTTCAACTTGTTTAATAGCTTCCTCAAAGTACTTTTGATTACCAGTATACTTACCCATCCTAGCTAAAAAAGGGACACTCATATACAAATCATCAGCCCAGATAGTCATATTATGTGGCTCTTTCCGACTGAGTGTGCCATCTTTTAAACGTGATTGTTTTTTCAATATGTAATCGGCAGTACGAACTAAATAATCTTCATAGTTTTTATTCTGTTTGAGATGATTTAAATCAGCTAAACTAGCAGCTATGGCACCACAATCATCCAACCTATCCATTCTATAAAAGGACTCCCACTCAATACGCTGTTTTTCCGTATATGCTGCTTTAAAAAGAGGAAGATTTTTGAAACAAAACTCGAAGTTTTCATTTGCATAATTGATGTATTGCGTATCGTTGAATACCGCTGCCATACGTACCAAACCGATCGCAAAA
>JAIXOS010000409.1 GCA_027486695.1 Chitinophagaceae bacterium
AAAAATTGGGTGTATCTGCTATTTGCATTTGCTGTAATGCTTTTCTGCTACACCCAATTTTATATACCCGCTAGCCATCGCGGAAAAGTACACATAACGTCCAAAATAGTACCCGTAAACAATGGTTGGGGCTACGAAATTTATGCCGACTCCCAACTGTATATCAAGCAATACCATATACCAGCACTAGCACAATACAAACCTTTTGTTAGCCAACGCCAAGCCGAGCAAGTGGCTAATTTGGTCATTTACAAAATTACACATACCAAAATACCTACCATACAACTATCCGAATTAGATAGTTTGGGTATACACTAAATCAAGCACTCGTAGCAATGTATTTTGCTACGAGTGTTTTTCTATTACTAGGTTAAGTGCTTGTTTGTAGGCATTGCCAATAGGCAGCGTGTTTTCGCCAATGCAAATTTCATTTTTACCAATGCTATCTATTTGAGCAATGGCCACAATAAACGATTTGTGAATGCGTATAAAAGCCTCGGTAGGCAGTTTGGCCTCAAATTCCTTCAAATTTTGCAACGTGGTTATGGGCGATGTTTTCCCCTTAATGTATACCTGCGTATAATCCCTCAAGCCCGATAAATACAATACATTGCCCAAATCGATGCGTACCCACTTGTACTCCGACTTTACAAATAAAAAAGTTGTTTTAATGTCTGACATAGCTGTTGGTATAAATGGGCATTGGCAGTAAATCGTAAGAGTGCAAATAGTAAGCGCCTCGCTTAACCATTTTTACAAACATAAAACATAGTGGCATAAGTAATTTGACTAAATGGTATTGTAAAACAAATTAGGGTATCAATCCTTGTTCAATAGCTCATGCATACGGTGTCAACAATACCCCAATACGATTTATACACGCATTTAGGGCTATTTGTGCTGCCGTAGCTAGGCTACACGGTAGCCTTTTTTTATGTATGAGCCAGGGGCCGGTACTACTATTAAGCGGCATTGGCGTTGGCACCATTCAACAATAGAATGTTGGCGCATCCACCCACCGCCCATCATTATCTCCAAAACGTAACAATTCGTTCATCATGCCTTCATATTGTAGTAATATGGCTAGGGTAAGTTTGCTAAACCCTACCCTAACAATATGCCACGCAGACACATCGAAGTAGTAGTAATGAGCGATTTGCATCTAGGCACTTATGGTTGCCATGCTACCGAAATTGTACATTATTTACAAAGTATTTTTCCGCAAATTCTGATACTAAACGGCGATATTATTGATGTATGGCAATTCAACAAGCGCTACTTTCCAGTGCAGCACATGCAGGTAATTAAAGAAATTATGCAGTTGCTCAGCATGGGCACCAAAGTGGTATACATTACCGGCAATCACGACGAAGCACTCCGCCGATACAGCGACATACAAATGGGCAACTTTTGCCTAACCGATAAATTGGTCATGGAAATCAATGGAAAAATGACCTGGATTTTTCATGGCGATGTATTCGACACCACTACCAAAGGCAGCGCTAAATGCATCGCCAAATTGGGTGGCTTTGGGTACGATTTACTCATTTTGCTCAATCGGTTTATCAATCGCACATTGAAATTAATGGGCAAACCACCTATGAGCCTCAGCAAAAAAGTAAAAAACGGGGTCAAAAAGGCCGTATCATGGATAGGTAATTTTGAACAAACCGCAGCGGAATTAGCCATAGACAAGCAATACGATTATGTTATTTGTGGCCATATTCACCAACCACAGCAACGGACTATTACTACAAGCAAGGGTAGTGTAACCTATCTCAATAGCGGCGATTGGATTGAAAACCTTACTTCATTGGAGTATTACCAAAATCAATGGCGCATATATCAATACAATCCACAACAATTTCAGCACAATATGGCAGCTATTGTAACTATGGATAAAAAAATTCCAACGGTGAATGTAGAAACTGCACAAGTATTGGTACATACTCCATTAGAGCCATTAATCGCCTCGGCATTTACCACTTTTTTACAACAATCTTTTCAATAATGCTTAAAATATTATACGCTATTCAAGCTACGGGCAATGGACACATTAGTCGCGCTATGCAACTGCTGCCTTACTTGCAACAATACGGCACGGTGGATGCATTTTTAAGTGGTAGCAATAGCCATTTACAGGCGCAACTACCGGTAAAATATCGTAGCAAAGGAGTGAGTTTGTTTTATACCAATCATGGCGGTTTGCATTATCCTAAAATGGTGCAAAGTTGTCATCCATTGCGCATATGGAAAGAAGCCAAAGCGTTGCCGGTAGAAAAATACGATTTGGTCATCAACGATTTTGAGTGCATCACTTCATTGGCTTGTAAGTTAAAGCGCATACCAAGTATCAATTTTGGGCACCAAGCTAGCTTTATGAGTAGGCATACACCTCGGCCACAGCAAAAAAGCTTTGCTGGTGAGTTAATATTGCAAAAATATGCTACCGCTACCGCTTATGCAGGTCTGCACTTTGAAAACTACGACACATTCATTTTTCAGCCCATTATCAAATCGGTTATTTTACAGGCAAATGTTTCCAATCAGCAGCACGTAACCGTTTATTTATCGCATTACAGTATTCAAGTAATTGCTCCTTATTTGGCTTCACTGCCACACATTTGTTTTCATGTATTTTCCAAACAAGTAAACCAACCATATACCGAAAACAATATCCGTTTTTTACCTATTGATAATGAATTGTTCAATCAAAGCTTAATTAACTGCGCAGGAATTATTACGGGAGCAGGTTTTGAAACACCCGCCGAAGCATTATATATGGGCAAAAAATTGATGTGTATACCCATAAGTGGTCAGTACGAGCAGTTGTGCAATGCTGCGGCATTGGCTAGGCGCCAACATGTGGCTATTGTACCTCGTATTGATGCCGCTTTTACCAATGCCGTAAGTACTTGGTACCAAGCACCAATCCCTGAACCTTTGGCCCTTAAACAAAATACTTACCACATAGTACAGCAGGTCATAGAAATG
>JAIXOS010000127.1 GCA_027486695.1 Chitinophagaceae bacterium
CCATTACCAAGACTAATTTTTGACGTTAGTCAGAATTTATGAGACACTTACTAATCATAACTTTTCTCTTCTTTCTGTCAACGTTTAACTCGTTTGGACAGAATGATTCAATTAAAAGACTCAAGGCTGACACAATCGTTATTAAAAATACAATTACTAACGACACTTTATTCCTAAAACAAATTGAACAATCTTCACACGACAATGGCGGTTTTGAATGGAAAATATGGCTTCCGACTTTTACAGCTTTGCTTGTATTGCTTGTAACGAATCTTGTGACACTTTATAAAATCCGTAAAGACACAAAGGAGTCTATCAAGAAGGAAATAATAATTTCTAAAATTAAAATAGAAAGAGAACGGCTTGAAAAGTTCTATGACCCAATATTTACAACACTCAAAAGCAATTCTGTAATTTTTAGTTCATATGGACCACAAACATTTCCAAGAGATAATGGAGTATTAGAAACAGAGGCATCTGAAGTTTGGAAGCAATTAGTTCAAAATGTAATTATTCCGAATAACAAGAAAATTTGTGACACTATTCAACAGTTCTCACATTTAATTGACACGAGTGATTCTATCGACAAATATTTAGACTATTCTGTACATTCAGAATCATTCGAGCATTTTATTAACTTTCCAAATGCTTTACATAAAGCTTTTAAATATCCATCTGATTTTGTTGCCAACGTTGAAACAATACGAACAAAAGTTTTGCAAGATTTAAAATTGACAGAAAATAAATTATTAGTATAATATGGGAGCAAGATTTATAGCAGGAACTGTTCAAGGCTCAACAGGACTTAAAAACTGTAAAGCTAAAAATGACACAGAGTTTAGCTTTGAATATCAATCAGCAGATGATGAATTCAAATCATATAAGGTTTATGTACCGACAAGGGAAGATTATGAAGTTTCAGTTGAAGTTATTGATAGAGCGTTAAGCCAGGGCTATAATTTAATTGTTTATGATAGTTGGATTTTTGCAACACATTCAGGCAAAGACTATGCAGGAGTTCAACGGATTCCAATTTTTTCAGTTCCTGCTTTTATAAAAACAATCAAAAGCAGACAAAAGCTTGAAAGAGAATAAAGAGAAAGTATTTTTATTCCTGCTTAAAAAACTGACAAACGTAAACATAGTTAAAGCATTTCTATTTGGCTCGTTTGTTACAGACAAAGAAAAGCCCAATGACTGCGACCTTTTCATTGTAACTAATCAGACACCATTAACAGATAATTGGAAAGAATTTTTAAATGCGGTTGATGTTATAAAAGTTGAGTTTTTAGAAAGTTTTGGATTATCATTAAATGTTTCTATCAATACAGAGAAAGAGTTCACAGAGGAATCAGCATTTAGAACAAGAATTTTAGCAAAAAAAATCGTCGAGATTATCTAAAACGGCATACAACATAGGGTTTGGCAATAGTGGGGGGCGACAAAACTCGTATTTCAACTTTGGGAACTTTATTCTACTTCAGTTCCAGCTCGACAGAACGCAACCGAACAGCAGGAATTTAAACTCAACTTTTATAATATCATTGAACGGGCGACGGCCAAGCGTGACACAACTCAATGCCCCACCATCGCCAAGCCTTACCGTTGCACGCAAGCTTATGAAGACCCAATACGAACTGACAAATAATCAAAGACAATATTTTGGACTTTCTTTAGTTACTGACAGTTGGAATAAAATACAACTGAGTGACACAATTTTTGTTTATTACCAAAATGACGAAATAGTTAAAATTCTAAATTACAGTTTTGGGTATTGTGAATATGATACAAACATTGAGACAAATCAAAGAGAAAGTCTAATATATAAAAGAATAAAAGGTAAAGAACAGAAACTAACAGTTGCTAAACTTTTAAAAATTAAAGGCAGTGGTATTAGCTTTTCTGGTTCGTTTGAGGGTGGTGGCATTCATATTTATGACAATAGACGAAATTTATTTTTTATAAAAGGTTTTGTTGAAGATGGTGAGATAAAAAGTTATGATGATATTGAAAAGTGGATTGCAAATTATATAGCAAAAGTTCCACCGAATTATTTTGAATGGCTTGACAAGGAGTTATTGCAAAAAAGGTTAAGAATTAAGGTAAAAGAAGGAGATATTATAGCTTTCAAAATATCACAAAAACAATATGGATTTGCAAGAGTAATTTTAGATGTTTTCTCTCAAAGACAAAATATAAATAACGTTACAACTGATTTATACTGGTTTCACCCGAGGTCATTAATTGTTGCTATTTATGGCTACTATGCAGACACAGTAAAAGTAGATTTAGACAAACTTGTAATCAAGGGTACGTTACCAACTATCTGCATTTTCGACCTTGATGTTTATCGTGGAGAAATGCCAATTATTGGACATAGACCTTTGTCGACAAAAGAGAAATTAATTTCATTGCCTAACAATCGCTCAACTTCAATAACAATACCATACACGAAATCTGATATTGAAAACTTCATTGCAACAAACGAAGTTGAGAATAGCTAATAAAATAAAGCCTGCGTGCAACATGAGGTTTGGCAATAGTGGGGGGCGGCAAAACTCGTATTTCAACTTTGGGAACTTTACTGAACTTCGGTTCCAGCTCGACAGAACGCAACCAAACAGCAGGAATTTAAATCTCAATTTTTTATCATCATTCAACGGCAGACGGCCAAGCGTGACACAACTCAATGCCCCACCATCGCCAAGCCTTGTTCGTTAGCGGTCATGCTATAACGCAGCATATTAATCCTCAAATTAAAAAAATGACAACAAAAGAAGAATTACTTGAGCAACTCGGAAATGGATACACAAACAAAGTTGTTGACCGACTTCATCAACTGATTTACATTCGTGATGGCTTTCTGCAGAAATTAGCTAAAGACGCTTTGACAGAGGACTGGGGTGCTGATAATTTCGCCCTTGAAAAATATTTATCAGTTCAAATACCTTGGAGTATTGAGCAAGGGCTTTTTACAACAAGTGGAAATCAATGGTATGTTAGTGCTGGAAATTTACAGACAAGATATGGCACTCCTCTTTATATAGTTCTTGAGAGAAATACTTATTCTAATAGACCGCCTTGGACAGTTAAAGCAATAGGTTCACAAATATCAGCACCACATTTACCAACGGCACCAACTATCCCGTCCGGTCCCGAAATACCTCGTGGTGCTGAAATTGTCATGATGCATGACCATATCTTGGGAGACAACACTGATAGGGTACCATTTCTACGAGACACTC
>JAIXOS010000185.1 GCA_027486695.1 Chitinophagaceae bacterium
AAAGAGTATGCAGAACTGGAATGGCCTATTGATATCGCTATCACTTTGATATGGGTGATTTTCGGTATCAATATGTTTGGTACTATCATTAAACGCCGCGAAAGCCATTTGTATGTAGCCATTTGGTTTTACATAGCTACTTGGGTTACCGTAGCCATGTTACACATCGTTAACTCGTTCGAAATACCCTTTTCGGCATTCAAAAGTTATAGTTGGTATGCCGGCGTGCAGGATGCCCTTGTACAATGGTGGTATGGGCACAATGCAGTAGCCTTTTTTCTGACCACGCCTTATTTGGGTATCATGTATTACTTTATGCCCAAAGCAGCCAATCGTCCGGTTTACAGTTATCGATTATCCATTATTCACTTTTGGGCGTTGATATTTATTTATATATGGGCAGGTCCTCACCACTTGTTGTATACCGCTTTGCCCGATTGGGCACAAAGTTTGGGTACTGTGTTTAGCATCATGCTCATAGCCCCGAGTTGGGGAGGTATGCTAAACGGTTTATTTACCCTTCGCGGTGCATGGGATAAAGTACGTGAAGAGCCTGTACTGAAATTCATGGTGGTAGCCGTAACTTGTTATGGTATGGCCACTTTTGAAGGGCCGATGTTGAGTTTAAAAAGCTTTAACGCCATTACCCACTTTACCGACTGGACGGTAGCGCACGTACACATTGGTGCTTTGGGCTGGAATGGCTTTTTAACCTTTGGTATGTTGTATTGGTTGTTGCCAAGAATGTTTAATACCCCATTGTATTCCAAAAAATTAGCCAACAATCACTTTTGGATTGGTACAATTGGTATTGTGCTTTATGCCATTCCTATGTATTGGGCAGGCTTTACACAAGCTTTGATGTGGAAACAATTTACACCGGAAGGACAGTTGAAGTTTCAGTTTTTAGAAACCGTTACCCATATTATACCTATGTATGTTACCCGTAGCATTGGTGGTACCTTATACTTAATTGGTGCATTGATCATGGTTTACAACCTTTGGAAAACCGTTGCTGCCGGCAAATTGATTGAAAACGAATATGCCGAAGCGCCCGCATTACCCAAAGTATTGGAAACACACGGCAAACAACACTGGCACAGATGGATTGAAAGTCGTCCTATACAAATGTTGGTATTTAGTTTAATTGCGGTAGCAATTGGAGGTATTTTAGAGTTGGTACCCACCTTTTTGGTAAAAAGCAATATTCCTACAATAGCGGCTGTTAAACCCTATACTCCTTTAGAATTGCAGGGTAGAGATATTTATATCCGTGAAGGTTGCTACCTCTGCCATTCACAAATGGTGCGTCCGTTCCGCGACGAAGTAGCTAGATATGGTGAATACAGCAAAGCCGGAGAATTTGTGTACGACCATCCTTTCCAATGGGGTAGTAAACGTACAGGACCGGATTTGGCTAGGGTAGGTGGCAAGTATCCCGACAGCTGGCACTACAACCACATGCTCGAACCACAAAGTATGAGCCCGGGTTCCATTATGCCTTCGTACACTTGGCTGTTTGATAATCAATTGGATACTGCCATTACGCCCGCAAAAATTCGTGCTATGCAAACTTTGGGTGTACCATACGAAAAAGGCTACGACCAACTAGCCAATGCCGATTTGATACAACAAGCTACTACTATAGCCAATGGTTTGAAAAAAGAAAAGCTCAACGTAGCGCCAAATATGGAAATAGTAGCATTGATAGCTTACTTGCAACGGATTGGTACCGACATTAAAGCAGAGAAAAAAATAGTAGCGCAGCTACCTTAGATTAAAATGCTTGGAGAAAAGAACAACAGTCTTTGTGCTGCGGATGTTTCCAAAACCTTAGACTGTTGCTTTTTACTACACTTATACATCGCTCACCTACCTCATTAAACTTGCTAATCAACCAATCGAATTATGAAATTCATTAATTATTTAGAAAAAATAACAGGCGTAGATGTGTATGCCTTGTCTTCATTCAGTATATTCTTTATTTTTTTTATCGGTGTTGCGCTATGGGCTTGGAAAGCCGATAAAAAAATGATTGAAGAAATTCAACAGTTGCCTTTACATAATTAACCAATCACGTTCAAACTACTTAACAATGAAAAGATACTGGAAACAAATTGCTTATATAGCGGCATTCGGCTTGGTAGTTCCATGCATTGCTTTGGCACAAGGCCCGCCCAAACCGTCTTCAATGGCCAATCCACTGGCACAAATACTCGTAGTCATCATCATAGCTTTGGCAATTATTATTGGTTTAATGGCCAATGTGGTTACCGGTGCTGCGCAAGTGTTTATCCAAAAAATTAGGGATACCCGCAATAGCAACAATACTAGTCCTAAAACACTATCTGTTATTGCATTGCTGCTTTTTACTGGTAGCGCTTGGGCACAGGACGCCGCTAATGCCGCTACCGATGCTGCGCCTGCGGTTAATCATTTTGGGGGCTTGTCGGGTACCGTTTTTTATACCCTTATTAGTGTCATTGCCGTTGAAATCATCATTTTGATGACACTGATTTACAATTTAAAAATGTTGCTGCGCAAAGAAAGTGTAGCTAATACAGCGGTAGTGCCGGAAGAAATTACCGAAAATGCATTGGCCAAATGGTGGGATAAAATCAATAAGTTCCGCCCACTCAAGGAAGAGCAAGATATTGATTTAGGACACGATTATGATGGTATTAGGGAGTTGGATAATGGATTGCCACCGTGGTGGTTGTATGGTTTTTATTGCTGCGTATTTTTTGCTTGTGTATACTTATGGCGTTACCACGTATCAAGCGATGCCGCCCCTTCAAGTGCTGAAGAATATACTATTGCAGTAGCTAAAGCCGAAGTAGAAAAAGAAGCCTATTTGAAAAATGCAGCAAGTAAGGTAGATGAAAATTCGGTGAAACTACTTACTGAAGCGGCAGATTTAGAAGCAGGAAAAAAAATATTTACATCAGTTTGTGCAGCTTGTCACCTAGCCGATGGCGGTGGTGCTGTTGGGCCTAACCTGACCGATGATTATTGGTTGCACGGTGGAAGCATCAAAGATGTGTTTAAAACATTGAAATACGGTTGGCCCGAAAAAGGAATGAAAAGTTGGAAAGACGATTATTCGCCTGTGCAATTGGCACAGTTGGCTAGTTACGTAAAATCGTTGAAAGGCACCAAACCAGCCAAGCCTAAAGAACCACAAGGAGAATTGTATTCCGAAACGGTCGTTGCTGCTAAAGACAGTACCAAAGCCACTACTGTGGCAACCCCTACTAAATAAGGAGGATAGAGTAGGCAACTGCATAAAGTAAACATTATGACTAAGAGCACATTACCTAACGAAAGTTTTAGAGATAGGGTATCTACCATAGATGAATCGGGAAAGCGTAAATGGATTTATGCATATAAGCCAAAAGGAAAATTTTACAGCATTCGGACAGGCTTAAGTTATCTTTACTTTGTGCTATTTTTTGGTTTGCCATGGGTTCATTTTCATGGCAAACCCTTGTTTTTATTCAATATTCCTGAAGCGAAGTTTATCATTTTTGGTAAAATATTTTGGCCCGAAGATTTTTTCATATTTGGGCTTACAATGGTCACTTTCGTATTTTTTATTATTCTATTTACGGCAGCTTTTGGCCGATTGTTCTGTGGTTGGGCTTGTCCGCAAACCAATTTTATGGAAATGATGTTTCGTAAAATTGAATTTTGGGTTTTGGGCGATGCACCGGCACAGCGTCAGTTGAAAAATGCACCATGGAATGCAATAAAAATACGAAAAGTAGTGCTGAAACAAGTTTTGTTTTATGGACTCTCGTTCATTATTGCCAACACCTTTTTGGCGTATATTATTGGTGTAGAAGCACTGGAAAAAATAATTGTGGAGCCTGTTGACTTGCACATAGGCGGCCTTACCTCGTTATTGGTATTTACATCCGTTTTTTATGCCGTATATGCATTTTTTAGAGAGCAGGCTTGTACAGCTGTATGTCCATATGGCCGTTTGCAAAGTGTATTGCTCGATAAAAATTCAATGATAGTAGCATACGATTACAAACGTGGCGAACCAAGAGGGCATGTAAGAAAAACAGATGTTGCTGCTACTTCGCTTGGCGATTGTATTGATTGTTTGCAATGTGTTAGGGTTTGCCCAACCGGTATTGATATTCGCAATGGCGTACAAATGGAATGTGTGGGCTGTACGGCTTGTATTGATGCCTGCGATACGGTAATGGAAAAAATAGGAAAACCTACCGGATTAATTAGGTACGCTTCGGAAAATTCGATTGCCAACGGCGAACCACTTCGCTACACCAACCGCATGAAATTGTATACCGTATTGTGTGGTATTGTACTAACGGTGTTGTCGATTGTATTGGCTACCCGCAAAGATGTAGATGCCACCATTATGCGTACTCCGGGCATTTTGTTTCAAGAACGTGGAAAGGATAGTATTTCTAACTTGTACAACATAAAAGTAGTGAATAAAACCAGCCGCGAAATTCCTTTGACCATTCAATTGGCCAATGGCAACGGAAAGGTAGAAGTGGTAGGTAAACCCGTTGTTGTAGTGGCCAAAGAAGGGCAGGGGTCGGGTTCGTTTTTTGTGGTATTGCCCAAAACTGCTTTGCATAGCAGAAAAACAAGTATTGAACTTACTATATCAGAAGGCGATGAAATAATAACCCATTTAAAAACCAACTTTTTAGGTCCGGTGGAGTAAATGCTGCCCATAGCTGTCATAGCCGAAGGGCTGCGCGGATGGTGGCAAGTAGCCCACAGCCCAACAACCAACGGGCGATTGGGCGAGGACTACTGCCAACCAGCCCGAACCACAGCTGCCGAATGGGTTGGTTGTTCACAGCCCCATATGTTAGTTTTTTACTTAGTTGAATTAGTTATTAAATAATTTTAAAGCGTATATCATGAATTGGGGAAATAAATTAATAGTTGTGTTTGTGGTATTTGGTTTGTTAATTGGTACAGCAGTGTACAAAGCCATTAACACCCAAACCGATTTGGTAAGCAAAGATTATTACAAGGAAGAATTGCGCTACCAAGACAAATTAGATGGCATTGTAAATGCCAACAAGCTCAGCGAAGTATTGGTGACGGCAGACGCACAAAAGGTATGTGTACGTTTCCCGAAAGAAATAGGCAGTAACAAGGTAAGTGGGCAGATACATTTTTACTGTGTTAGCGATGCCAAGAAAGATAGAAATTTTGCCATTGATGCCAATACTGAAGGCCAACAATGTATTGCCACAAGCAGTCTTTTTA
>JAIXOS010000248.1 GCA_027486695.1 Chitinophagaceae bacterium
CACTGATGCCACAATTGTTTACTAAAGGGTCATGCAGCTAACATATTTTATTTATATTTCGAGATGCTGCCAGCAAACATCTCGAAGAGCGGTTGTAATTTATTAAAAAAATAATTCATGAAAAAAGTATCAATATTTATTAGTTTATTAATTTTTCTTTCGGAAATAGCTAACTGCCAAATAAAAAAAATTGATATAGATAAGATAAATCAATTAACAAAGGCATTAAAGACAAAAGCAATTTCTAAACTTTACAAAGAAGGTGATGACACCTCGAAACACTCTTGTATTAAAATTTTTTCATTAATTTATGGTAGTTTTGACCTAACTGAAAATAACAATAACAAGCTTAATTTTGACACTTCTAATTTAGGTGTAGTGGTTTTTGATAGACGTAATTACACTCCCAAATTTCTTTTATTCTCCGATTCTTTGTTGAAAGACATAACTATTCCGGAATATAATCAAAACTTTGTTTTTAACTTGAATGATTCAAACACTTGTTATGTTTATAGCGATATTTTGATAAACGAGGGATTTGTAGGTCAAGAAATACGGTTAAATTATTTTATTAATAATAATACAACCAAAGATTTGTTTCTAGACTATGATGGCAAATATTACAACTCATTTGAATTGTTAGTTGATTCTAAATTTGGTTCCTACAATAAGTTTATTGAGTTAATTAAGTACAGTGATTTTAAAAATAAATTATTCAAAGAATACAATTCCTGCACAGATTCTTGTACACTAGAAGGAGTTTGTAAGATTGTAGCAAAATCTTGGCCATTAAAGTATAAGTATTTTCCTCATGAAAAAGAAAAACTAATAAAAGCATATGTAGATCTTATAGAAGATGCATTGCAGATTAATAGCTTTCAGAAAAAATTAATATTTAATAATATTAATACACTAATTACTCAATTTAAAAAGATTAATCTAAATAAAGTTTTTAACAAGGCAAGTATTTCTTTATCTAATTACAGTTCATACAGTAATCACTTTTTAGAGAATTATGATTTGCATAGTTGTTTAGAACCCGTTTTAACAGCTGCTGAAATAAAGTTGTTTGAAAAATATTTTGATTTGTTTTCCCCTCATAAAGGAGGATTTTTGTCTAAGGCAGAATCTTGTATATATATTCATTGCGGATATGATTCTAAAAAAGCAGAAAAAAAAATTATGGAGATTGTGAAAAAATCAATGGAGCAATATTAGTCCTGCCCCCAACTTGTTGTAGTTAGTAACCTTTACACCCAGCGTATGGCTCTGTTCCAAAAGGGGGGAGGCTCCTGCCAAAATAAAATAAAAATATGAAATATAAATATTCATTCTTTATCTTAATTCTATTGAATTACGCTACGGTTATAAAGGCACAGCCAATTGTAGAAAAACGTTTAGAAGTATGCAGAAAATTTATAAATGTTTTGTATTCAGATAGTTCATTTTATAGTTTCGATAATCTAAAAAAATTAATGTATTTTAAAAAAGGAACCAATTATGATTCCACAAATGAGAAGTATTTATTCGCACTAAAAAGTTGTGCGAATATGTTTAGAAAAAGTTATGATACTTTGACAAAAAATGATAGGATTCGTATTGTTGCATTCCCAATTTATGCAGCTGATTCCTCTTATGAGCGTCATTGTAAGCCCCAAAAAAATACATCTTCAATGAGGTTTTATGTTGTTACATTAAATAAAAAAATATTGAATTATCTTTTTTTTACTGAGGATAAAATTCAGTCATTTATCTGTGTTAAACATGGATGTATTCCAATGTTTTATTATTAATACTTGGGTTAAATTACAATTTGATTCATCCCCCTGCTCTTCGGAATGTTCGTTTACGGCATTCCGAAGTTCAGATGAGTGGGCATCTCTGATGCCAAAATTGTTTACTAAAGCGTAAAGAAGATAACATATTTTATTTATATTTCGAGATGCGCAAGCTAACATCTTGAAGAGTGAGGATAGTTGTAGGTATTGGTAATGGTAGATGATATATCAGCTTTATCTTTACTTCGAAATGCCGCAAGCAAACATCTCGAAGAGCAGTTGAAGGGTTAAAACCATAATAAATACAATCAGGTTATGAAGTATAAACAATTAGCAATCATTTGTTCCCTATTAAGTATGCTACTAATGGCCTGCGATAGTGAATTTTTTACCCCGGTGGGCTTTAAGTTTACTTTAATGAAAAACACACCCGTTTGGGCATTGGCCCAAGCTGTAAAGCAAGAAGATGTAGATGAGATTAAAAGGTTAATACAAGAAGAAAAGGTGAATGTAAATTATCAGGAGCATCAATCACGCATCCATACTACTTTATTGCATTTAGCGGTGGCTAACGATAAGCTACTGTCGGTAAAAGCATTATTAGATAATGGCGCTCAACAAAACATAAGCGATGCAATGGATCAATATCCAATACATTACATTTTGTTAAAGGAGTATTCTTACAAACATCGTTTAGAAATACTTAGGTTGTTGTTGAATTATGGTGCCGACCCAAACCCACAAACCAAACCCATCTATAAAAATGATACCATACCCCACTATGGTAGGCCACTTATGTTGTATGCCGTAGATAATTTGGAGTGTACCAAATTATTATTAGAATACGGGGCTGACATCAATTATAAAAATAGCGATGAAACGGGCTGGTCATATCCTATATGGCTTCATGTATTCAGATGGGACGATTTGCATGATAATGACAATAACAAAGTGTTTGTGGCTAAATATTTAATTGTGGACAAGCATTTGCCCATACCCGATACTTTAAGTGTCACTAGAAGGCCTGGAGAGCAAGGGTTTTATTTTACTGCATTGCAATGTATTAACGAGGCTACATTAAAAAATCCTGATAAAAAAGCAGCTAAAGAAGAAATTTTGGCTTATTTAAACAAAATTGGTTTTCCCAAGCAAGGCGTTTTAAAAGATGAAAGTAAATTGTTTGTAAGAGACTTTATTTATAAAAACCCATTTGTAGTTAGGTAGTAGTTGTTCGCCATTTTCTGTTCCCGCTCTTCGGAATGTTCGTTTACGGCATCCCGAAGTTCAGATGTGTGTGCATCTTTGATGCCACAATTGTTTACTAAAGCGTCATGCAGCTTACACATCTGCTTTATTTAAATTTTGAGATGCGCAAGCTAACATCTTGAAGAGCGGTGTGTGAAGCGTAATGGGTAAAAGAGTCGTAAATGCGTCGTGCGTGTATCTATTATTTATACAAAAGGATATTCTCTAAATGCAAAGCTGAAAAATCACGACTTGTAAAAAATAGCATCAGAGATACCCCTTATTTGTAGTTAGGACATGTACTAGCGGAACATGTTAAAAGCTGGGATTAGAAATTTTATAAACAATAAAAATATATTTATTAGTTTATTTCATTAAAGTATTGATTTTTGCATACGAACAAAACAGCAACAAAATGAGATATTGTTATTGTAAAGTAATATTATTGCTATTGGCACAATTTCCAGTGTGGGGGTATAGCCAAATTCAAGACCAATACTTAAAAGCTACACTTTCATTTAAAGATGGCAGTAGTAAAGAAGGATTCATACAAAACCAACCTTCTGAAAAAATGTGCTTTTCTGTTCGTTTCAAAGCCGATATGAATGAAAAAGGGTTGATTGTTTACGATACCTCCTCGGTAAACAAAATTTTCATAGAAAATGGGGAGCGGTACGATTTACTTCGTTTTAAACCCCATTTCGCAAAAGATAGCATTGGTGTATTGGCAAAAAAAATAGTAGATGGAAAAGCCTCTCTGTATAGTGTAATCTATCGATTGAAGGAAATCTATATCATCTTAAACAATGGAAAAAAATATCCTTTGCAGGACGAAGAAATTTTGGATGGCGAAAACAAGATAACCAGTTACTATTTTAATGATTATTTAAAAATTGCACTTTCGGATGATGACAGTTTGTTTAATGTTGCCGACAAAGCATTGTTTAATGAGCGTGCGTTAATTAATATAATAGTAGCGTATAATAGACATCAACAAGCTGAATGTACGGTTATTAAGGTCAAAGAGGAAAGAAAACATTTTTTAGTAGTTACAGCAGATAAATCTATCAGCAATACTGTTAATTCTAATAGCATTTTCACTGTTCAAGGTATGTACAGAACTTATTTAATTAAAGATAGCAGAAATACATGTATTGAACTTGGTTTTCGGTATTGGAGCCGTCGCTACAACGAAAGGGTACAAATAGGCTCAATAATCAATGGTATCCCGCAACCTGGATACATCAACACCATGGCATTATTTAAAGAAAGCTTTTTTGCAATTCCATTTACCATTCAACATAACTTACTCAATAAATGGCTGAGGCCTTATGTATTTGTATCAAATGTATTTTTCTTTGGGTATAATAGAAAAAACAATGTTTATGAAGAAATAAATGCCAAAGGATTTGGCGACTCTTACGGCTTTTTTTTTACGGCAGGTGGGGGTGTTGAGTTAGATATTTGTAAGGGTATCATGTTAAAAACAGATTATCGATTGGAAAATAAGCTTTGGACACTTGGTATTGGCTATCATTATTTACGAAAGTAATGGCTCTTTGTGGTGTAGATTATAGTTGTTGCACCCAGCGTATGGCTTTGCCTACGCTGTTGCTTTCCATGTAGCATTTGCAATAAATTGTAATGCCTAATTGTGAGCAAAGAAATGCTATCTTAGCAAATGCTACCAAAAAGCGAGGGCGTAGGCACAGCCATACGCCAAGTATCTTTGATAATAAGCCACGCCTAGTTAGGGAACTTTTTTTCACAATAGCCATGCGTGCCCCAACTCTTAACCTCATTATATCAAGCCAAACCCTTAACCATCCCAACATCAAACATGAAAAAATTACTCATCCTTATAAGTTATTTGATGGCTTTACATGCCAATGGACAGGAAGAATATGTACTGAAAATCAATGATAACGCCATCAGTATTGCATTGGATAAACCCTTTGAAATCAATGTAAATGGGGCAAAGGTTAAATTGATGGTATCGTCAAAAGATACCTTAACGTATTCCAACGATATATTTAGTTTTAGTTATCCTAAACAATTCAAAGTTTCTACTTCAAAAATAAGTGAAGGGGATGAACAAATGTCATTAATTACGACCAATGGCTACATCTTCATTATGCAAAAATATGTATCCATGAATCCTACGAAGTTGAATGAAAATGCACTGCATACATTGACAGAAGAAAGTGTGAAGTTTGGTTATAAATTGAATCGCTCTAATTACAAAAGAAGATTAAAGAGCGGAGAGGAATTGGTAGTTACAAAAGCGGTATTAAAACTTAAAGATGATATTAATATCTATGAGGTTGCTTCTTATGGCAAGGGAAATAAAGGTTTCATCGTTTCAACCATTAAAAATGATGATTCCGAAAGCAACGAAGATTTTAAAATCATCAATTCGCTTTGGAATTCGATTATAGTACATTAAAATAACCCCAACTCGTCGTAATTTGTACCGCTCTTCGGGATGTTCGTTTACGGCATTCCGAAGTACAGATGAGTGGGCATCCCCAAACTTGTCGTAGTTAGTAACCTTTAAACTCAGCCTATAGCTTTGCCTATGCTGTTGCTTTTTTTAGGTAGTATATGCTACAACTTGTAATGCCTAATTTTCCTTCTATCGGTGGGTTTCCTTACCAAGGCGCTATCAAATTAGTATCTTCTTACTCCAAGATTGATTTTTTGCATCGTGTTTCTTTATTTTTCAATTAGCAGGTGAGTACACTTATCAATTGAAAAAGGAAATAGCCACAAGTTAGAGTAAGTCAAACTTTCGCATTACATTGAGAACACTTTTTTGAGTGCTTCTTTAATATCATTAAGCGTATTGGCATCTACAGAGCCGAGTTTTTTAATAAGCCGTTCTTGCGAGAGGGAGCGTACTTGAAAACAATCTGCGGCAGATTCTTTGCTAAGTCCGTTTTGGGCATTGGGAGTAAGCGGCACCATCCAAGGAGCAATGCGGTAGCGGTCTTTCCAATCGGTAATAGGTACAACTACTTTCAGGGGCAACTTGCCCAAAGCGTCATTATTGATTATAATGGCGGGTCGTTTCTTTTGTAATTCTGCACCTTTAGTAGGGTCAAGATCAATAAGCCAAATGTCACTTTGCTTCATAAAAATGTTCCAAATCTAGTGAAGTGAAAGCAGTTAACTCCTTGTTGTTACAGTAATCGCCATACAGTTCATTTACCGCTAGTTCCATTTGTTGGTTCATCTCGTCGTTTTTAATAGACTTAATGGTTTCTTCAACCACATAAAACTTTTTAGTAAGTGGTAACCGCTGAATTTCTTGTATTAACTCTAATGTTTGCATAAACTTATTTTTTAAATTGGTATGCTCATTGTATTGCTCACCCTGTTCATAGAAAGCTAGTCGGCTTTGCTGTACAATACCCATTTTCAATGGCTTGTAATCAAGCAAAGTTACAAATTAGCCAAATTAGGCAATATGTAAAAATAAAGTGTAAAAGAAATGAGTAGGATAGTTGCTATTGCGCTTACACTTGCTTTACAGAACCAATTGAACTACAGATAATCCGACAACTAGATATGCCAAAATTGTTGGCATGAATAATGGCAGATGACATATCAGCTTTATCTTTACTTTTAGTTGCGCAAGTAGCATCAAGAAGAGCGGGGAAGTAGTCGTTCATTTTGCTTGCTGAGATAGAGAATTACTATATATCTGCATTAAATAGATTGAATTCAAATA